>NZ_JBHYWP010000037.1:50459-64535 GCF_042751845.1 Streptomyces sp. NPDC059398
CTCCCGGGGGCCCGGCTGCACAAGGTGGATCCGCTGCCCGGCGCCTTCACCAACGACATGGCCGTGGGGGGCGGGCGCCCGGGGGCGCGCCCCGGCCGCCGCGGCCCGGAGCGGGCCCGCCCGCCCCCCCGCCGCCCCCCCCCCCACTCTTTCGGCCGCGCCAGTCAGCTCAGTTGGCCGAGTTTGGGGTTGTCGCCTGTGGCTGCGGCGTCGGCCGCGGGCAGGGCGGTGTTGTAGATGCGTACGTCGCTGATGGATCCGTCGGCGTATTCGAGGTAGGTGCCGTTGGAGACGGTGCGGCCGATCTGGAGGGGGCCGGTGGCGTTCCAGGGGGTGTAGGTCCAGTCGCGGACGCCTGTGAGCTTGCCATTGACGTAGAGGCGAAGTTCCTGCGCGGTGGCGTCGTAGACGCCGACCAGGTGGGTCCATCGGCCGGTGGTGGCTTTGCTGCCGTAGACGGCTCGCCAAGTGCCGGTGGTGGTGTCGTCGCTGCGGTGTCCAAAGCCCCAGACCTGGTCGCCGGAGGAGTAGTACAGCTGGAGTCCTGCCGCGTTGTTGTCTCCCCCGGCCTGGGAGACGAAGGTGCTGTTGGTGGTGAGGGAGTTGAGTTTGACCCAGGCGGAGACGGAGTAGCTGTCGGAGGTGTCCACGGCCGGGCCGGTGGCTGCAGCGTAGCCGGTAGTGCCGGTGAGGCTGAGGACCTTGCCGCGGCTAGCGTCGCCGGCCCAGGTGTATGCCCCGGTCGCTGTGACGTCGAGGGCGCCGTTCTTGTCTGCGGCTCTGGCCCCGGTGCCATCGTCGAGGTTCCACCAGTGGGTGGACGCGTCGGACGCAGTCCCCAGTGAGACGGGATCGGCGAAGGATGCAGAGCCACCGCTGGGAGCTGTGCCGGTGTACTCCGTCAGTTGTCCGCTGGTGTCAACGGCATAGAGGTCCGGGTTGCCGTCCGGGTTGCCGGAGACGCTGTTTACGTCTCCGGTCGAGGAGACACCGGGGTAGAGGGCGGGGGCAAGAACAGGAGAGAGCGCGGTGGGCGGGTTGGCGTCCCAGCCGGGTGCGGCAGTGCTGGTCCAGTTCTGAGCGGCGGTGCCGTTGCAGGTGTAGATGCGTACCTGGGTTCCGTTGGCGGTGCCGGCCTTGGGGTCGTCCAGGCAGAGGCCGGAGTTGGGGTTGACCAGGCTGCCGGTTGCGCCTGCAGTCCACTCCTGTGCGGCGGTGCCGTTGCAGGTGTAGAGCCGGAGCAGAGTTCCGCTGGCGGTGGCGCCTTGGGGCACATCGAGGCACTTACCGACGACGCGGAGAGCGCCGTCGCTGGTGTGGGTCCAGGTCTGAGCGGGGGTGCCGTTGCAGGTGTAAATGCGAACGGCGTTGCCGTTGTCGGTGAGGGCGTGGTTGTCGTCGAGGCAGATGCTGCCACCGCCGGAGGGGACCACGGCCGAGGTGAGGGCGGTGTGGACGGGGGCATGCAGTAGCTGCGGCACGAGGCTGCTCTGGTCGATGTTGAGGGGAAAGCTGTAGAGGCTTCCCGAGGTGTTGTCGCGGGCCCACAGGGTGGAACGGCCGCCGGTGACAGTCCCATTGCCCTGGACGTCGGTCGTGAGGATACCGCCGACGGTCCCGGGGGCGATGAGAGTCAGGTTGGACCAGTCACCGTCGCCGAGAAGGATGGGGTGCTTGAGGTGCTGGCCGCCGTCGAATTGGTAGATCCACAGCTTCTTGTTCTCGACGGTGACGACCGCGGGGTAGGCGTTGTTGTTGTCATATACGTCGCCTGGCGCGATGAGCTGGGTGATGTCCCATGTGGTGCTGTTGTAGCCGGCGGCACGGCAGCGGGCGTCGTCGGCGACGACGGTGGAGGTCTCGCAGGCGTCCTTGGTCACATCGGTGAAACGTTTGCCGATGTAGCCGGGGTAGGTGGAGTACTTGACGAGGGGGAGCGAGGTGTCGTCGGTTGCGTCGAGGTCGTTCTTGACGGTGTAGAGCTTGTTGGTCTGCTTGTTGTAGGCGAGCAGGTCGTCGACGTCGCCTCCGTGGAGGTTGCCGCGGTGGGCGATGAGGTAGTTGTTCCAGCCGGTGCGGTCGGGGGAGTCGTCCTTGGTGGCTACGGTCACCGGTCCGTTGATCGGCGGTGGGGTTCCGGTGAGGGGCCCGGTCTGGACGGGGGCGACGGCCTGAGCGGGGTCGGCGTTACCCGGCACGAGGTTGAGGTCGCCAGTGCTGCTGGTGGCGAGCAGGTCAGGTATGCCGTCGCCGGTGATGTCCCCGGGGCCGATTTTCGTGCTGGGGTTCCAGGGGGCGTTGAAGGAGTAACTGGAGGGTGTCTGGGACAGGTTGCCCGCCTGGTCGACGGCGGCGACGTACAGGGTATGGACGCCCCAGTGGGTGACCGGGATGGTGATTTTGCCGGTTGCGACACCCTTGGTGTCGGTGCTGGTGACAGCGGCCTTGGTGCCCGTGAGGGCGGTGGGCTGGCTGTCGAGCTGCCACAGGAAGTGGTCGACGCCGCTGGCGAGGCACACGCCCGGGCTGCAGGTGTCGGCCGGAGTGACGTCGGCGGCGGTCACGGTGAAGTCGGTGGTCTTGCCAGGGCCAGCGTAGACCACCGGGTCGGCTGAGCCGCTGCCGACGGAGGGGAAGGACTGGTTGGGCGCCAAATCGGGTGTGTTGGGCGGGGTGAGGTCGGTCTTGAACCAGCAGTGGTCGCTGGTGGGAGAGGTCAGGTGTGCTGCAGCGTTGTCCTGGGCGTAGACATCCCAGCCGTACTCGTGTCCGTCTTCGAGGGTGAACCCGATCTTCACGTCGGCGTCTGTGCCGGAGGAGACGTAGCCGCTGTCGGGGGTGGACTTGTCGGCAGCATTGCCTGAGGCATCGAGGTCATTGCGGTCCCAGACATGGTAAAGCGCTTTGACGAGTTCACCGGTCATGTTGGTTTTGACCGTGGAGTGGAGCTGGATGTTGCTGCCGGCGTCGCTGTAGGTGGTGGCTCCGATCCAGCCGTCGCCATTGGTCGCGCAGGTGGCGTCGGCGCCGGCGGCGGTTGGGGTGGTGTGGGGGCTGGTCGGAATGCTTGGCGGGATGTCGAAGGTGGTGGTCAGGGTGAGAACGCTGGACATACGCAGATAGTCGCTGCTGGAGCTCGATTCGTTGCCGAACAGCGCGACGGTCCAGTAGTCGTCGGCTGTGCTGTGGTTGTCGGCGATCTTCTGTGCCTGGGAGGTGACGGTGAAGCTGGCCGTGTGATTGCTGCAACTGCTGCCGGAATTCGCGGCGCTGGCGATCTTGGTGCTGACTGGTGCGTAGGAGCCGTCGACGGTGCCGGGTTTGCTGTCCCAGTCGGTGCTCTTGCTGATCGATCCAGTGGTGTGCAGGGTGATCGGTTGGTTCTGCGAGCAGTCCCAGCTCGCCGCGTAGGTGGATGAGACCGTGACGAGCGCCTTGGAGACCACCATGGACGGATCCAGGCCGCCGGTGGGGATCGCGTAGTAGGAACGCTCGATGCCGTTGCCGCAGGCGCCGCCCCAGCGCTGGTAACCCACCCCTTCGCCGCCGGGCTGTCCCTTGTCGTACTGCGGGCTGTTGGAACAGGTGGAGCTGGAGTACACCTCGTCGTAGTGCCCGGAAGTGTTGCTGTGCGGGTTCGTGTACGGGTCGAGGAATACGGGGTAATGGACGTCCGGTCCGGTCAGTGCCGAGGTGTCGGGGGTCAGCGTGAGGGCGCTGGGCGAGGTGGTCATCGGCACAGGGGCTACTTGGGCGCCGGGGCCGGGGCCGGCCGTCGAGGAGACCGTATCGTCGCCGGACTCTGCGAGCTCATCGGAAGTGGTATTCGCCCTCAAAAACTTTGTGGCTGTCGAGGATTGGGCGAACGACGTGCTGGTGCTGGAGTCCCACATCAGTGGCTGGGGGCTGCTGTAGTCAAGGGCGCCGTCCGAGGTGGTGGCTTCCATGCCTCCGGAGTCGCTGGAGTTCAGGGTGAGGCCCTGAGTGGAGGCAGCCAGTGTGAGCTTCTTGATCTGCGGGTTGGCCGCCGCGGCGGCGTCGTGGACGATCAGAACATCGCTGAAGCCGCCTTGGTCGGTAACCGAGACGGACAGGTCGGTGCCCGGGAGTACGGAGGTGTACAGGGCGGTGTCGCCGGTCACGGTCGGGGCGGGCAATGTGAAGGGCATGGTCAACGCCATGCTGTGGCCGTCCGCATGGGTCAGTGTGACCAGCGGACCACTGCCGCCGCCGGACAGGGAAACGTCGTTGGGGGTGGCCTTCGGTGAGTAGGTGCCGTCGGTGTTGGCGGAGAGTGTGGCGTCTACCGGCGTCCAGACGTCGTCATGCTTGACCCGGACCGGCATCAGGTTGGTCGTGGTGGTGAAGGAGCCGTCGGGGCTGGCGACGGTGCTGGATATCTGGCTGGTCATCGAGTCGACGGGCGTGTCCTGCCCGGCCGCGACGGCTTGAGCCTGTGCGGTCAGCATTGGATCAGTCGAGGCGGAGTCATCTGCCGCGGCCGGAACGCTGGGAAGAGCGAGCAGGAGAACTGCGAGAACGGGCAGTGGCGCCAGGCGCCGTCTCAACTTCGCGCCTCCAGGACGCTTATGAACGAATAGCTGCAACACAGGGCAAACTTCCTTCTGTCTACGGGCGGCGCTTGATGTGATGTGCGCCACTCCTGCTGTCCTGGCGGACGGGACGGATGTGTGCGCGGTGTCCGGATTTGCCTCGTGGCAGCGGCGTTGGCCTTTACACAAACCGAACACATTTTGCTGACCGTTTGCACACCTTCTGGTCACAGCGTCAGCACAGGCTATTGAGCAAGTCGTCGATCATCAATAGCCTCCCCTTCGATCACACACCCTGTGTGGCCGCGTGTGTGATGGCCCATCAGGGCCGCTGATCGTGGGGGTTTGAGTGAGCGGCAGACGGCGCTGGTTCGCGAGTGTGCGACACCGCATCCTGGGTGGACGGCTGAGTCGTTGGACGGTTGCCGTCGTTGTGCTGGCGCTCCTGGCCCCCATGGCTGTCGCCCAGGGGCTCGGCTTCGGGCTCTTCCCCATGGGGGGTGACAGCAGCCGCGGCGGTAATGCGGGGCACTATCACTTCAAGGGCGACGTGTGGAGCCCCAAGGCCCTGGCCGCCACCCCAGCAGTGAGCAGCCACTCGCTGAACCGGAAGACCTCGGTCCACCCGCGCGGATACAAGGCGCTGGGCAACTACCAGGTGGTCCGGCCGACATGGCCCAAGGCGGGTGCGTCCACGGTCTCCCTCACCCAGGGCATACCGGCAACCAAGCTCTCCTCGAACACTCCCAGTGCAACCAGCACTCCCACCCCTTCTGGTACGCCCGGCGCCCGGAACTCGCCCAGCTCTTCGGGTCCGGCGCCCAGTCCGACGACCAGCGCCTCGACCCCTGCTACGTCTGCGGACCCGTCCGCCCGCCCACTCTCAGCAAGGGCATTGCAGAGCGCGACCGGTGGGCAGGGATCGCCTTCGCCGACAGCCGCGCCGTCGCCTGCCGCGTCGAACTCCGCGTCTGAGAAGGCCCTTACCCCGGTGACGAAGCCCGTGAAAGCGGGCACTCTGCCGGTGTGGGTGTCATCCGCACCGGCAGCCCGGCACCCGTCACGGGCGTCCGGGGTGCGGATCCAGGTTGCCTCGCACGCCAAGGCGCTGAGGGCCGGTGCGAATGGCATGCTGCTGGGCTTCACCCGGGCCGGTGCGATGACAGACAGCGACCGGATCCGGGTGGTCATCGACTACAACCAGCTGGCGAAGGCGTATGGCGGTGGCTTCGGATCCCGCCTCCAGCTGATGCGGGTTCCCGCTTGCGCGTTGACGACCCCGCAGCTGGCGGAGTGCCAGACGCGGACCCCGCTCGGGTTCACCAACCGGGCCGGGGCGGGCCAGCTGACAGCGACCATCCCCGTCGGCTCACCGAAAGCTGACGCGACCAGTCGCGGCCTGTCGGCATCGGCCATGTCGGCCGACACTGCGACCACCGCCCTCGCCGTGACCTCGGGCAGCTCCGGCTCGCAGGGCAACTACGGTGCGACCTCCCTGAACCCCTCGGGGACCTGGCAGGCGTCAGGCACCGGCTCCTTCACTTACTCCTACCCGATCGCGGTGCCAGCGGCGATAGGCGGCAACGCTCCTACGGTGGGCTTGTCCTACGACTCGCAGTCCGTGGACGGTGAGACCTCGGCCCGCAACTCCCAGTCGGGATGGCTGGGAGACGGCTGGAGTTACCAGCCCGGCTCCATCGAGCGCAGCTACCGCCCCTGCGGAAGCCTGCTGGACAGCAGTGGCAACAAGATCGCCAAGGGGTCGGGGGACGAGTGCTGGGGCGGTGACAACGCCACCATTTCCTTCGGATCCCACTCCGGTGTCCTGGTACCCACAACGAGCTCCGGCGTCCCGGGCGAGATCCAGGAGTGGAAGCTCCAGGGCGATGACGGAACCCTGGTTCAGGAGCTGTCCGGCGCGGCCAACGGCCTGCACGACGGCGTCTACTACCGCGTCCTGACCACCGACGGCGCAGCCGCCTACTTCGGCGCCGACCACGCTCCGACCGGCCCCGGAACATCGGGCCTGGCACAGTCCTCCTCGCCGACGGACGCCTCCACCCACTCCGCGTGGAGTGTGCCGGTGCTCCACCCGCAGTCCAGCGACCCCTGCTACACCTCCGCAAAGGGCAAGGCATCGCAGTGCGACAAGCCCGAGGGCTGGCGCTGGAACCTCGACTTCGCCGTCACCCCGACCGGCTTCGTTCAGCGCTACGACTACACG
Organism: Streptomyces sp. NPDC059398; assembly: GCF_042751845.1. Taxonomy (NCBI): domain Bacteria; kingdom Bacillati; phylum Actinomycetota; class Actinomycetes; order Kitasatosporales; family Streptomycetaceae; genus Streptomyces; species Streptomyces sp. NPDC059398. The sequence continues at coordinate 57,237 of NZ_JBHYWP010000037.1, forward strand.
ACCGAGACCAACTACTACGACCTCGGCGCAGGCCAGGCGGCGACCGGTGACGACGGCACGCTGAGCTCCTACACCCGTGGCGGCACCCTTGCCTCCATCGCCTACGGCTACACCCTGGATGACGAGAAGGCGGGGCACACCCCAGCCGGAGAGGTGGATTTCACTTCTTCCCAGCGCTGCAAGGCCACGTCCTCCTTCACCGACTGCTCCGCCGGCAACCTCAAGGACTCCACGGCCCCCCACTGGCCCGATGTTCCCTACGACCAGAACTGCGACGCGAGCGACAGCACCCACCTGCCCGCCGGGTCGACCTCCATCCCGGAGAACGTCTGCTTCGATGCAGGGCCGAGCTTCTGGTCCACTACTCGCCTGGACACCATCACCACCAAGGTCCACGTCAAAGACTCGGGCACGGACAAGTTGCTGCCGGTGGACAGCTACAAGCTCGGGCAGACCTACTCCGACGCGGGCGGCTCGGTCGATCCGGTCACAGGTACCACAGTCGACCCGAAGGACGCCGGATCCCTGCAGGCCGTGATGTGGCTGCAGTCGATCACTCACACCGGCAAGGGCACCTACAACAACGGCAACAGCGACCTCACCCTGAACCAGGTCTCCTTCACCGGAACCGAGATCGACAACCGGGTCAACGACGTCTCACCGTCCGCGCCCCCGCTCTACCGTCCGCGCATCTCCACGGTCCAGACGGAAACCGGCGAAGGTATCGCCGTCGACTACAACCTCAACCCGTGCGCAGGCAAAACGCTGTCCATCAAGGCAGCCGACTCCAACACCAACTCCTGCTACCCGGTGTACTGGACCGTTCCCGGAGCCTCGAAGCCGATCGCGGACTGGTTCAACAAAACCACCGTGCACACGGTCAATGTCTCCGACCTGACGATCGCCTCCCAGTACAACCCCAACACCTCGAAGATCCCCGCCGGCTCGGAAAGCCAGCTGTCCACCTACAGCTATACGGGTGCCGCCTGGCACCGAGACGACTCGGTCCAGACGGACGACGAGTACCGCACCTGGGACCAGTTCCGTGGCTTTCGCACCGTCACCGTTGAGACTGGTAAGGCACCTGAGCCGGTCACCCGGCAGACCACCACGTATCTGCAGGGCATGGACGGCGACTACCAGGCCGACAAGTCCACCCGCCGTTCGGTCAGCGTGGACGCCAAGGTCGGCGGCAACACCGTCGAGAGCGTCACCGACGCCAATCAACTGGCCGGCCTCGTCCTGGAGGCCGACAACTACACGGCCGCCGGCGGCACCGTAAACGCCGTCAACGTCAATGGTCCCTTTGCCTTCACCGCCACGGAGACCGCCGTCCAGCATCCTTGGTCCGCCTGGACACAGGACGACAACCCGGGCGAGACCAAACAACCGCTCTCCACGCTCCCTGATCTGACAGCCCACCGGCCCAGGAGCACCCAGGCGCACTCGTACGAACTCCTCGCCAACGGCACCTGGCGACACTCCCGCACCGACACCAACTATGACGCTCAGGGACGCGTCGCGACCGTCGATGCCCACGGAGATGTCAGCACACCGTCCCAGGAGACATGCGCCACCACCGCATACGCCGCGCCCCCCGCCAACACGGTGATGCTCGACTACCCGGACCAGGTCACCGTGGTCAGCGGAGCCTGCGGAACTGCCGTCACGCCCACCACTCTGCTCTCCGACAAGAAGATCTATTACAAGGGCAGCTACACAGGTGACGGCGTATTGACCAACCTGGGCGCCTTCGGGCAGACGTCCGCCTCAGGTCAGGTGACACAGACACAGATCGCCTCCGGCTACACCGGCACCACGGAGAACTGGCAGACCACCGCTGCCATGAAGTACGACGGGGCGGGACGGATCACCGACGCCGCGAATGCAGCCGGGCAGAACACCCACACCGACTTCACTCCTGCATGGAGTGCCGGCCGCAGTAACACGAACGCCACCTCCACCGCCTCCCTGAACACCAAGAACTGGAAGGTCACTTCCACCGTAGATCCGCTGCGCGGGCTGCCCCTGGAGAACGTCGACGCGAACGGCCGCAAGACCGACATGACGTACGACGCGCTCGGACGCCGCACCGCGGTCTGGCTTCCCGGCCGTGACAAGGCGGGAGGCCAGAGCGCCGACAAGACCTTCGCCTACTCCATCAACCCCGGTGCGGTCGCGGCCCCGGGCGGCACCATCACCCAGCCCGGAGCACCGACCTCGGTCACCACCAAGACCCTCCGTGAAGACGGCAGTTACTCCACCGATATCTCCATTTACGACGGGATGCTGCAACCACGACAGACCCAGTCGACCGCGAACGGCGACGTCGCTGCCGGGCGCATCATCTCCGACACGTTCTACGACTCGCACGGCTGGCCGAGCGCCTCCTACGCCCCGTACTCCGAACCGACCGGCGACCCCTCGACCGCCCTGTTCGCGGCCAACGAGAACGAGATCCCGTCGGAGACCACCACCTCCTACGACGGCCAGGGCCGCTCCCTGGCGAGCACTCTGTGGCACCAGGCCGTCAAACAGTGGTCCACCACCACCAGCTACCCCGGCGCCGATGAAACCGACACCACCGCTCCGGCAGGGGGCCGCTCCACCGCCACCTTCACCAACGCGCTCGGACAGAAGACCCGCAGCGTCGTGAAGAACACCGGCTCCACTGTGATCCTGACCGGTGGCCAGGTGATCCCCTCCGGTACCTCGCTCACCTCCAGCAGCGTGCGGCTGACCATGCAGGGCGACGGGAACCTGGTGTTCAGCGCCCTGGCAACGGGGGCGACGATCTGGTCCAGCGCAACCAGCGGGAACCCGGGCGCCTATGCCAAGTTCGGCACCGACGGAAACCTGGTCATCTACAGCACCGCAGGTGCGGTGCTCATGTCCACGAACATCGCCCCCACCGTCGGATCCACCCTGCGGCTCCGTACCACTTCCACCCTCGTCATCGTGGCTGCCAACGCGACCACGATCTTGTGGCAGAAGGGCAAGTCAGGAGCCGTACCCGCAGCGGACGCCACCACCAGCTACACCTACACCCCCGCCGGCGGCGTCTCCACGATCAAGGACAACGCGGGAAACGCCTGGTCCTACAGCTACAACTTGCTGGGCCAGAAGACCACGCAGAGCGACCCGAACACCGGTACCACCACCTTCGACAAGTACGACGTGGCGGGCAACCTGCTGCAGAGCACCGACCCGCGCGGGCAAAAGCTGTCGTATGCGTACGACTGGGACAACCGAAAGACCGCTGAATACGCGGGCGCCTGGTCGTCCTCTCCCGATGCCAGCACGCAACTGGGTGCATGGACTTACGACACTCCAGCCAAGGGATACCCCACCTCCTCCACCCGCTACGTCGGCGGCAGCGGAAGCTCCGGCAAGGCATACACCCAGGCCGTCACCGGCTACAACACCGCATACCAGCCCACCGGTTCGACCGTTACGGTCCCGGCTGCTGACGGATTCGCCGCCGCCGGACAGAACACCGCGCCCAGCAGCGGCAACGTCACCTACACGAACACGGCCGCATACACGCCCAACACAGGGAAGCTGTCCACCACCCACTACCAAGCCGACGGCAACCTGCCGGCCGAGGACGTGGACTACGGGTACACCCAGCAAGGCAATCTCGACAGCTTCGGCGGCTATATCAACGCCGCCAACACCCCCGCCTACCTGGACATTGCCGTCCACGACCCGTTCGGCCGGATCAAACAGGCCAACTACGGGTCAGTCGGCAAGGAGACAGCCACCTTCGCCCAGTACGACGACACCACCGGCTCGGTCACCCAGACCAGCAGCATGATGCAGACCCAGAGCAACGCAGTGGACGTCGTCAACTACCGCTACAACCGCGCCGGCGACATCACAGCGATCGACGACCTGCAGGACAACACCACCCACGACACCCAGTGCTTCGCCTACGACTCCTTCCAACGCCTGACCGAGGCATGGACGGACACAGCAGGCATCACCAGCCCCACCAGCTCCCCGGTCGGATCCGTCGGCGGCTGCACCACCAGCCGTGTCCAGACCAATGGAGCAACCCCGGTCACGACCAGCACGGTCGGCGGTCCTGCCGCCTACTGGCAGAGCTACACCTACGACCAGCTCGGCGACCGCACCGGCATGGTGAACCACGACACCACCGGCAACGCGCTCAACGACACCACACAGACCGTCGCCTACACCGGCACCGACAGCACCACCGCGGCCACCCTGCCCAACCAGGCCGGGGCCACCACTACCAGCAACCCCGCCACCGGCACCACAACGCAGACCCCCACCTACACCGACCCGTCCCACAACAACGCCAACGCCGGCGACACCATCACCCGCAAAAACGTCAGTTCCGGTCCGTTGCGCACCGGCTTCGCCCTCACCGGCGGCGGCACACTCTGCATGGACGACGCCGGAGGCGCTGTCACACCCGGCACCGTGGTCCGCACCTACGCCTGCAATGCCACCATCGGGCAGAACTGGACCATCGGCACTGACGGCACCGTCAAGGTGAAGGGCGCCTGCCTGGACACCACAGGCAACGCCACGGCCGCCGGCACCCATGTCGTCCTCGACACCTGCGGCGCGGATGCCACCCAGAAGTGGAAGGTCACCACCGGTGGAACCCTGGTCAGCAGCGCCAACACGGCGATGTGCCTGACCGACCCGGGCGCCAGCGCCAACGTCCGCACCCAGCTCACCCTCGCGACCTGCGGCAGTGCCGGCCAGAAGTGGAACAACGCCACCACCGGAGCTATACCCGCAGGCCAGATCCAGAGCGTCACCTATGACGCCGAAGGCCGCACAGCCACCGTCACCACCCCCACCGGCGCCACCACCAACACCAGCAAGTACCTCTACGACGCCAACGGCCAGCTCCTCGAGCAGACCAGTGCAGTCGGCAGCGCGGACAAAACCCGCGTCCTGTATCTCTTCGGCGGTACCGAACAGATCACCCTGAACGTCACCGCCAAAACCTGGACCGGCCTGCGCAACTACACCGGCCCGGACAGCACCACCATCACCCGCACCTCCACCGGTAGCGTGACCTACCAGATCGCCAACGCTCAGGGCACCGCCACCACTGCTGTCAACGCCTCCACCTCGGCCGTCACCCGCCGGGCCTTCGACCCGTACGGCAATGCACGCGGCACGCAGCCCACCAGTTGGGTCTCCGCAGACGAAAACCGGGGCTTCCTGGGCCAGCCCACCGACACCACCACAGGCCTCAACCTTCTCGGCGCACGCAACTACGACGCCACCACTGGCCGCTTCCTCAGCCCCGACCCCGTCTTCGAAGCCGGCGACCCCAACCAAATGGGCGGCTACACCTACTCCGGAGACAACCCCACCACCAGCTCCGACCCCAGCGGTCTGCTGCAGATGTACACCCCCGCAGGTAGCGGCGTAGGAGCAACCGGCGGGCCGGAAGGGAACGGATGGGAGCCTCCCTGCACTCAGGTCTACGACGCCTGTGTAGGTAGCCCGCACTACACACCGCCCTCGAACTCGCACGGTTGGGGTTACGCAAAGCGTTTGTTCAAGGACACTACGGAGTCGATAGCAACGGCCGCTGTTGTTTCCGTCGTGGTGATCGCGGTGGGCGGATGCGCCGTGGAGTCCGGCGGCCTCGCCAGTCCGGCATGTGCCGCAGGCGGTGCCTCGGCCTTCACAACGGTCTGCGGATCACTGTTCGGCGACTGCGGATCAGGCGCGGAGGACGATCCGATCGGCGAAGTCGGCCGCGATGACAGACCGCATGGCGAGACCGCAGATGCCGGCGGTGCAGCCGGTGCAGGCAAGGAAGCGGCAGCCGGCGCGGCAAAGTCCGATGGGAAGGCGCCTGCCGCATCCAGGCCCGCCGACAGCCAGGAACACGCCAAGGCAGCAACCAGCGAAGCCGCCGCATCAGACGGGCCTGCCACAGGTGCATCGGGAACCGATGCACCTCCCCAGTGCTTCCTGGCCGGCACCAAGGTCCTGATGGCGGACGGCTCGAAGGAAAATATCGAAAAGATCAAAGTCGGGGACAAGGTCCAGGCCACAGACCCCGAAACCGGGAAGTCCGCGAAGCGCAAAGTCACCGCACTCATCATTACCGAGGGCTACAAGCACTTCGACGAACTGACCATCAAGACCAAGCACGGCAAGGCAAAACTGACCGCCACCTCCACACACCCCTTCTGGAGCCCCTCCGCACACCACTGGATACAGGCCGGAACCCTCAAGCCAGGCATGACCCTGCTGGCCAGGGACGGCTCAACCGTAGCCGTGCAGGCAAAGCATCAGTTCAGCAAGCACGCCCGCACCTACAACCTCACGATCGCTCAACTCCACACGTACTATGTCGTGGCGGGGACGACACCGGTACTCGTGCATAACACTTGTGGTGGTAGCGATCTAAGGGTTGCTGTCGGCAAGGGTGCAAGTCGCGATTACCAGATGTCCACCACAGGAATGATTGAAGTGCGCCTGCATGGCGGAGGTGAGAGGATTTGGGCGGATGGAGTTGAAGGCGACTCCATTCTCGATGCCAAATTCGTTAGCGGAAAATCAAGTCCATTCATCCCTCCGGGCATCAAGAATGCTAGGGTGCAAGGTTTTATTGATGCCGATATCGGCAATGAGATGCGGCGCTACGCGGCTGTCATTGACGATAGTGGTAATCCATACACGAATCTCCGGATCATAACCAACTCGAGTTCTGCGGTGCCGTACTTCGAAGGAATGATGAGCAAGTATGGTGTGCCCGGTACAGTCTCAGTGGTTCCGTGAGGCAGAAGGGGTGAGGTGGCGGTGTGACGTACCTTGTCTTCGCAGGTGACGAGGATGCCGAGTGGCACGTCGAGCAAGGAGAGCTGACCCGAGCCCTTCTGCGTGACTGGCCGAACGCAGAGATTCAAGAGCCCACTCCTTCGGATGCCGGGCTCGACGGGAGAGGTCTTCGGTGGACTTGCCGTATCGGCGATGGTGAGGTGGAGGCGTGGCTCAACAAGGAGGGAACATGCTTCTACATCGACGGTGAACTTCGTGGAGCGGCAAGTGTTGCGGCCTGGTTTCGGGGCCTAATGCCGCAATCGGTGGAATTTGCAATGTGTGACGACTCCTATTCGTTCCACCTGGTCATCGAAGATGGAAGCTCTGCGTTCGATATTGCGGAATCGATTCCGGATTGACTCATGGCTAACATCGAGTTGATGTGAGCTTCCGGCGTTTTCCAGAAATGGGACCACAATAACTCTCGATCAAACGACCCAAGGGCCCAGACGAGGAAATTCTCGTCTGGGC
>NZ_JBHYWP010000038.1:0-24037 GCF_042751845.1 Streptomyces sp. NPDC059398
GTGCGGGCCTGCCCTCGCCCTGTCCGGGTCCACCGGTCAGGGCTGGTCCTCGGCTCTCGGAGTACCGCGGTGGTGGGACGGCCCGGTGCCGTGGTCCTCCGGCTTCTCGCCGGACGCGCGCCGGGACGCCCGGTCGGCCGGCTTCTCGTCGGCGGGCGATCCGGTCGCACCGCCTCTCGTACGGTGGGGCTCGGCGGCCTTCATGTCCTCGTCGGACACCGGTCCCGTCGCGCCGCCGGTCTTCGCGCCGCCTCTGGAGGAACCCGGCTCGGCCTCGGTGTCGGCCGACTTCCGGCGCCCGGTATAGGGCGGTACGGACTTGCCCGTGGTGTCCATGTCGTCGGGGCGGCTCGGTTTTCTTGTCACGGCAGGTCACTCCTCTCTGCTGGCCCGCAGCTCCGCAAGCCCCGGCGGGGGCCTCTCAGCCGCCGCCGGACTGCAGGTTGGGCGCGTCCGGATGGGAGGACTTCTGAGGCTGCACAGAGGTGTCGGCCTTCTTGTCCGCCGTGCCGGCCGGCCTGTCGACCGGTCCGCCGGAGGGTTGGTCCGAACCTGTGTCGCGAGACCCCTTCGCCCCGCGCTCCTCCTGCGGCTCTTCGTGGACGTCCGCGGCTGATCTGTCCGACATCGGAACCCACTTCCTTGCGTCACGTCGCGCATCCGCGGTCTCTCACGGGCGGTGCGTCGGCTGCTGAACCGGAGCATCGCCCGAGCCGGGAAAACGCGGCAGTACCCCTCACTCCATCGTTCACCCTTCTGCACCGGACTCGCATCCGGAGCAGGACGCGTTCGCCTGACGGTGACGGCCCGATTACGCTTCGGACGGCGCGATCGGCCCCGTCCTGTCCCGTACGCCCGCCGCCTAGCGTCGGCAGAGGCAGAAGGGATGCCCGACCGGGTCGGCGTAGACCCGGAACCCGCGCTCACCGTCCGCGTCGTCCAGATCCAACGGGGTGGCCCCCAGGGCGAGCACCTGCTCCTGCGCCAGCTCGATGTCGTCGACTTCGAAATCCAGGTGTGCCTGCTGGGAATTGTCACCCGCCTGCGGCCAGTCGGGCGGCCGGTATCCGGGGGCCCGCTGGAAAGCGATCCGCGCGCCGCCGGGGACGTAAAGGTCGTACCAGTTCTCCGCGTACCGCTCGACCCTCCCCCCGAGTACATCCGCGTAGAAGCGGGCCAGCGTCTCGGGGTCGGGGCAGTCCAGAGCTACCAGACTGTAGGTGGCGACAGCCATCATGTCCTCCTCAACGTCGTCATCCATCCCACTCCCCTGCGCCGCGCCCCGCATCCCGGCGGGACCTGAGCGCGATCGGCCCGAGGAGTGCGTACGAGAAGGCCGCTTGTTATGTTCGAAAGGCGCGTTTCTCCGTACGGAGGAGGCATCCACGGTGCTGGAGTGCCGGCCTCGCCCCCCGTCTGCCCGGGGATGACCGGCCGCTAACGGATCGGTGACCGTCGTTGACCAGTCTTCGCCAGAAAGCTGGAGGGGCACGGTGCGACCGCTGGGGGCGGCGGTGCCACGCCGAGAGGAGCGACAGATGCCCGAGTTGCCCGATGTCGAAGCCTTCCGGAAGGTCCTGGACTCGTGCGCGGGCGGCCGGACCATCCAGCGGGTCGAGGTACGGGACACCGGCGTCCTGCACGGGATGAGCGCCGCCCGGTTCAGCGGCGAGCTGGAGGGGCACCGCTTCGAAATGTCCGAGCGTCACGGGAAATGGCTGCTGGCCCGTACCGACGGCCCCATGCTTCTGGTGCACTTCGGGATGACGGGCCTGTTCGTCTGCTGCCGCCCCGACGACAGCCCGCACCCCCATGACCGCGTCGTCTTCACCCTCGACGACGACCATCAGCTCCGCTACCGCGACCAGCGCAAGCTCAAAGGAATGTGGCTGGCCGGGACACAGGACGTGGACCGCCTGCTGGCCGGTCAGGGGCCCGATGCGGCGGAGATCGACCGCGAGGAGTTCGAGCAGCTGCTTGCCCGGCGCAGAGGCGGCGTGAAATCGGCCCTCATCGACCAGTCCAATCTGGCGGGCCTCGGCAATCTGCTCGCGGACGAGATCTTGTGGCGTGCCCATGTGGACCCGGCCCGCAAGGCGGGAAAGCTGACCGAGAGGGAACGTGGGCGTCTGTACACGGACATGAGGCGCACGGTCCGCTCGGCCGTGAGCGCCGGCCGCGTGCCACCGAGGAAGAGCTGGCTGACCGGGCACCGTGACGAGCGCGCCGCCACCTGCCCGCGCTGTGGCGAGAGACTGCGCAGGGGCCGCGTCTCGGGCCGGAGCACGGTGTGGTGCCCGCACTGCCAGACCGGCTGAGCGGCTGACCGGCTGGCTGGCCGAAGACCGCGTCCGGCTGACCGGGGCAGCGCGCATGAGCTGCGTACGACCTGCGTACGAGAGGAACGTGATGGCGGATGAGCAGGAGCGCGCTCATCGTCATCGACATGATCAACACCTACGAGCACCCCGACGCGAGCCTCCTCCTGCCATCGGTCGCGGAGGCCGTACCGGTGATCGCCCGGCTCCTGGAACGGGCCCGCGCCGACGGCATCCCGGTGATCTACGTCAACGACAACTTCGGGGAGTGGCGCTCGCACCACGGCGAGATCGTCGACACCGCGCTGTCGGCCCCGCACGCGGATCTGGTGGAGCCCATCCGGCCGGACGACACCTCGCTGTTCGTGGTGAAGGCGCGGCACTCGATCTTCTACGAGACGCCACTCTCCTACCTGCTCAGCCAGCTCGGCATCGAGCAGGTGATCCTCTGCGGACAGGTCACCGAGCAGTGCGTGCTCTACTCTGCCCTCGACGCCCACATCCGGCACCTGGAGGTCACCGTCCCGCAGGACGCCGTCGCACACATCCACGAAGACCTGGCCGATGCCGCGCTGCGGATGATGGAGCGCAACATGAACGCCCGCATCTGCCGCGCCGACGAGATCGGGTGGTAGCACCACGCCGTGGGTTCCCGAGCGGTAGGCGCACCGACGCGTGGGTCCGGACGTCCGGCTCAGGGCCCGACGAGGGCCTTCCCGACCGCGCCGAGGAAGTCGTCGAGGTCCTTCGGCGTCCGGGATGTCACCAGGGTGTAGCCGCCCTCGGAGTCGCTCACCACCGGTTCGTCCACCCAGGACTTGGCTCCGGCGTTACGGATGTCGGTCCGCACCGAGGGGTAGGAAGTGAGCGTCTTGTCCCGCAGCACTCCTGCCTCCACCAGGGCCCAGGGGCCGTGGCAGATCGCGGCGACCGGGCGCCCTGAGTCCACGAACGCCTTGACGATGCTGATGGCCTTGTCATCCAGCCGGAGGTTGTCGGCGTTGATGGTGCCGCCGGGGATCAGTAGCAGTTGGTGGGCGAGCGGATCCACCGTGTCGAAAGTGGCAGTGGGCTGTACGGTCTCGCCGGGGTCCTTGTCCCCCACCAGGGTCTGGATGGGGTCCGTCGAGGCGGCGGCGACCGTGACGTCCGCGCCGTCCTCCCGCAACCGCCTGTAGGGGACGAGCAGTTCGTCCTGCTCGACACCGTAATTGGTGACGAGCGCGAGAACGCGGTGACCATTGAGCGGCTTGTCAGTCATGATGAGCCTTTCCTGTATGTGCTCCCTGTGCTCCGCGAGGGTCCGCGGGCCGGGCGGGGTGTCGGCCTCCTGCCGTTCCCGGACTCCCCCAGTCCATCCCGGCCGGCCCCGGAGCGCGACCAGGAAGCGCCGACCGGCGGAGCGGGGGACCGTACGGGAACCCCGCGGCGGACAGCTCGCGGCTTCGCGGTGTGCTCTGTCTCTTGGGACGGAGTGCCCCCGGACGAATGATCCATTCGGATTCTTCCGTGGTGGTTTCACGGCTCCCAGCAGCCGTGAGCCGAGGCTGCGGGCCGGGCTGGAACAGAGTGTTTACGGTCGGGGCCGGGGGTTACCCGGTGTCCTGGTCTTTCCCTCGGTAACCGGAAGAGAGTGGGCTCGGATGGGGAACGCTGAATCGCCCGCGCGGGGCCTGTCCGGGTGGTTCGCGCGCGCCGGGCAGTGGCCGGGGCGGACCGGGCGGTGGTGGGCGCGGGCCTTCCGGGACTCGGGTTCCGAACGCCGTACGCTGCTGCTGATCGGCAAGAGCACCCTGGCCGCCACGCTGGCCTGGACGGTCTCCTTCTACGGGCTGGACGCCCATTCCCCGGCGTTCGCACCGTTCTCCGCGGTGATGATCATGTACGTCACCGTCTATCAGTCCGTGGTGCAGTCGCTGCGTTACGTCGGCGCCGTCGCGGCGGGAGTGGCCGTGCAGGCCGCACTCGGTTTCCTCGCGGGCCCGGACCTGCTGACCTTCGTGCTGGTGGCGGTGATCGCGCTGTCCATCAGCCGGTCACGCGTGCTGGGTTCCCAGGGGCCGCAGGTGGCCACCGCCGCGTTCTTCGCGTTCGCCACGTACAGCAGCGCCACCGGCAACACGGACCGGATCGCGCAGCTGGGACAGATCGTCCTGCTGGTCCTCATCGGCTGCGCCATCGGCACCGCGGTCAACATCACCATCGCCCCGCCGATGCGCTACCGCAGCGCCGAGTACAGCATCCGTGTGCTCGCCCGCACCCTCCATGACCTGACCGCCGACATACACCCCGCCCTGCGCGACGGCAGCCTGGATGCCGAAACCACCACGCGCTGGCGCGAGCGCTCGGCCGGGACGAGCAGTCTGATCGCCCAGGCCCGGTCCGGTCTGCGCACCGCCAAGGAGAGCGTCCACTACAACCCCCGGAGGCTCCTGAGGCGCCACCGCACCCATCTCACCTTCCAGGGGTACGAGTTGGTACTCGACGCCCTGGAAAGGACCCTGTACCAACTGGCATCCCTGACACGCAGCCTCGACCAGTGGCGCGAGGAGGAGAACGACTACCGCTACCGCCACTTCCTGGACCGGTACGCGGCCTTCCTGGAAGCGGTCTCGGAGGCGGCGCTCGCGCTGAGCACCCTGGACGAGACCACCCTGCCCCAGCAGGCGGACCGCTTGGCCCGTCTGGCCGGAGACGCGCAGGAACGGCGTCTGGAGGTCGCCGAGGAAGCCGAGGCCCAGGCCCTGCCGCTCGCCGACCCCACCCGTCCGTACGGGGTGCTCGTCATCGAGGCTGCCCGGCTCATGGAGGAGGTCCAGTACACCTGTGACACGCTCCGCAGCTGGGTCCAGGTGCACTGACCGCAGCGTCGTCGAGGCGGGTCACTGAACCTGGTGCGCTACTCGACCTCCTGTGCCGTGGTCAGGGGCATGCCGAGCCAGGTCTCCAGTACGTTGCCCAACGCGTCCCGGTCCGGTTCGCCGGCCCAGGCGACGTAGCCGTCGGGCCGTACGAAGAGGGCTGCGGGCGCGTCGTCGTTCAGCAGCTCCGTTGTGATGGTCCGCATGCGGTCGCGGTACCCGGCGGCCGCGTCCCGCAGTGTGCCGGACGGGTCGAGCAGGAGGGCCCGGCCGTCGTGCACGTGGTCGGCGAGCCGGGATCCGTCGGCCAACTCGTAGTCGGGGGCGCTGGCGCCGACCAGCCGATGGCCGCCGGGGATGTCGTACCGCTGCCAGAGGCCGGAGATCTTCTTCGCGAAGTATGTGGCGCCTTCGACGGTCCGCGCCAGGTCGCCCACCACCTCGCGCAGCGCCCGCGCGTAGGGGTCCGGGCGCATCAGGGCGATCTGGGCACGCGTCCAGGCCAGCACCCATGCGCCGAGGGGGTGCCGCTCGGCGGTGTAGGTCTCCAGCAGCCCGTCCGGCGCCGTCCCGCGTACGGTGGCGGCCAGTTTCCAGCCGAGGTTCATCGCGTCGCCCAGGCCGAGATTGAGTCCCTGCCCGCCGAACGGGGAGTGCACGTGGGCCGCGTCGCCGGCCAGCAGCACCCGCCCCTGCTGGTATGTCGTGGCCTGCCGGGCGTTGTCGGTGAACCGGGTCAGGCTGGTGATCCCGGTGACCGTGACGTCGGCGCCGGTCACCTGGCGGATCGATGCCTGCAGTTCCGCAGCGGTCGCGGGGGCGTCGCGGTCGGCCGGTGCGCCGCCGAACGCGACGGTGGTGATGCGTCTGCGCGGCGGGTCGTTGACGTAGACACCGGTGGCGGTGGCGTGCCAGCCGACGTCCAGATCCTGTATGCCTGCCATGTCGGCGACGGCATGATAGGCGGTGATCTCCGGGTCGGTGCCGGGGAAGTCGAACCCGGCGAGCTTGCGCACGGTGCTCCGGCCGCCGTCACAGCCGACGAGCCACTTGCACCGGATCGGGTCGCCGCCGGTCGAGACCGTCACCCCGTCGGCGTCCTCCTCGAATCCGGTCACCTCCGTTCCTCGGCGTATGTCCACGCCGAGCCCTGCGGCGTGCTCGGCCAGGAGCACCTCGACCTGCTTCTGGTGGACCAGGTCGACCAGGTCCGGCGGGTGGAGGCCGGACAGATCGGGATCGGACGTATCCAGCATCTCGTCGCCGAGCGGGATCGCCGCGAAATGTCCCGCGAACCTGGGCAGCGCACTCGTACCGTCCGGACGCCGGGCGGACATGAAGGAGACCGACCACTCCGTCTCCTCCTGTGCCCGTCGTAAGGCAGGCAGCAGGCCACGCCGGTAGAGGGCTTCGACACTGGGCCTGTTCAGGGTCCCCGCCTTGAGGGTCGTGGCGAAGTCCGTCAGTCGTTCGAGTACGGTCACCGAGGCGCCGCCGACCCGCAGTTCACCGGCGAGCATCAGCCCTGTGGGGCCTCCTCCGGCGATCACCACGTCACAGTCGGACGGGTGCTCGGCCGCCGGGGGTCGTGGGTGGGCCGGAACAGTGGAGGTATCGGATGGCGTGGTCATGGTGTCTCCCTCCGGAACGGACAGCGTGGCGACGGGCAGACGCGTGGCAGTCCCTGCTCCCCGGGGGAGTTGTCAGGATGTGGTGGTCGAAGTCCCCGGCCGGGGGGCGGCGTCGATCAGCTTCCGTACGATCGGTCCGGCGGCACGCATCGCCGACCTCAGTGCCGCGTCGTCCTCAGGTGAGAGTGTGGTCAGCAGATCGGCCAGGCGGTCGTGGCGATCACGGAGACGGCCGGCCAACAGCGTGCGACCGGCCTCACTGATGCCGATCAGTGAGACTCTCCCGTCCTCGGGGTCCTTGATCCGGTCCACCAGTCCCTGCCGCTCCAGGCGCTGCACCAGCTGACTCATCGAGGGCTGGCTGATGCCCTCCGCCGCTCCCAGCGACGTCAGACGCGCCGGGCCGTCCCGGTCGAGCCTGCCCAGGAACATGATCGTGGTGAACGTCAGGCCTCCGTGGTCGGTCAGATGACGGATCACCAGGCGCATGACCCCGTCGAAAGCCTCCGCCACCACGTCCTGCTCCGTGCCGTTCGTCGTCTGCCCCATGAGTCATTTATATCACGTGCCTATGTAACTCATGCCGATGGGTCAGATACCCCTTCCCGCGGGGGCAACTGACCCACAGGGTCGTCGGCTCGGCGGACTCAGCGGCCGACTGCTCTGCGGAGCTCCTGTTTGTTCATGGTGGACCGGCCTTCGACGTTCTTCTTCTTGGCCTCTTCGTACAGCTGGTCCTTGGTGGGGCCCTGAGGGCCGCTGTGCGAGCGCTCGCCGCCGCGCTGCGAGGCGGACTTCGGGTCCTTGGTGGAGACCTTGCTGGAGGTCTTGGCCTCCCCCGACCGCGCCCGCTCCTTGTTGACGGTGCGCGCGGCGATCTCCTTCGCCCGGCCCTCCGGGGTTCCCCGCTTCTCGGCGCCCTCCTTGACGTGCTCGTACTGCCGCTCACGCTTACGGTTCGATCCTGCGGGCATCACGTGCTCCTCTCGGCTGTGCGGGGCTTCTCCGAGCGCCTGCCCGCCGTCCGGCGGGCAACGCCCTGCGCGGTGGCCCTTCTGTCCACGGCGAAGCTCTTCTCCACTCCACGCGGAAACACGGTCGGGCGCGAGACCGGTGAGCCAACCGGGACCGTCGGCGGCTGCCCGACCCCCGGGATTCCTCCCACGCCGAACGAGTGGCGCACGGGGTGAACGGGTGGCGCACGAGTGTGAATCAGCGGGAGGCACGGAGGGATGACCGGCGGGCACCTGCGGCCCCGCAGTTACGCGAATGCCCGCGCGAAGAGGACCCCCACCCCGGCAAGTGCCCTGCTCGGAGGCGTTTCAACAACGGGGGCGAAGGTCACAGCTGCGGTACTGCCCCCCACCCCCACCCAACGGTTGGAGAGAGAACGATGAAGGACAAGAACCCGGCGAAAGCCGCCGCTGAACGGGTTACCGATGCACTGCGCGGTGGCCCCGGCCCCGCCGGGGAAATCCCGGGCAAGCCAGGCCCCGAATCCCCGCCCGTGGACGAGCCCACCGAGCCCGCAGCGCCGCTGCCGCCCAAGGCCGATCAGAGCGGCCCGGAGACGGTGACCCCCACCGGGCAGGCCAGCGGTGCCGACCAGAAGGCCGTCGCCCAGGCGGGTGCCTATCTGACCACCGCCCAGGGCGCCCGTCTGTACGACTCGGACCACTCCCTCAAGGCGGGTGAGCGCGGGCCCGTACTGCTGCAGGACCACCACCTCCGGGAGAAGATCACCCACTTCGACCACGAGCGCATCCCCGAACGCGTCGTACACGCACGCGGCGCCGCGGCGCACGGTGTCTTCCAGGCGTACGGCACCGCCGCGAAGGTGACCAAGGCCGCGTTCCTCGCCAAGAACGTCGAGACCCCCGTCTTCGTACGCTTCTCGACCGTGCTCGGGTCGCGGGGCTCGTCGGACACGGTGCGCGACACCCGCGGCTTCGCGACGAAGTTCTACACCGAGGAAGGCACGTTCGACCTGGTCGGCAACAACATCCCGGTGTTCTTCATCCAGGACGCCATCAAGTTCCCCGATGTCATCCACGCCGGAAAGCCCCAGCCCGACCGGGAGATCCCGCAGGCGCAGAGCGCGCACGACACCTTCTGGGACTTCGTCACCCTGCACACCGAGGCGACGCACCACACCCTCTGGAACATGTCCGACCGGGGCATCCCCCGCTCCTTCCGCATGATGGAGGGCTTCGGCATCCACACCTTCCGGCTGGTCAACGCGGAGGGTGCGACCACCCTGGTCAAGTTCCACTGGAAGCCCAGGCTCGGTGTGCACTCGCTGGTCTGGGAAGAGGCCCAGATCATCAACGGCATGGACCCGGACTTCCACCGCCGCGACCTGGCCGACGCCATCGA
Organism: Streptomyces sp. NPDC059398; assembly: GCF_042751845.1. Lineage (NCBI taxonomy): Bacteria > Bacillati > Actinomycetota > Actinomycetes > Kitasatosporales > Streptomycetaceae > Streptomyces > Streptomyces sp. NPDC059398. The sequence goes on from NZ_JBHYWP010000038.1 coordinate 9,187, forward strand.
GGCCGGTGCGTTCCCGGAGTGGGAGCTCGGTATCCAGACCTTCCCCGACACTCCTGAGCAGACGTTCGAGGGCATCGACCTGCTGGATCCGACCAACATCGTCCCGGAGGAGCTGGCGCCGGTACAGCCGGTCGGTCTGCTCACCCTCAACGCCAACCCGTCGAACTACTTCGCCGAGACGGAGCAGGTCGCCTTCCACCCCGGCCATCTGGTCCCGGGCATCGACATCACCGACGACCCCCTGCTGACCGGCCGTCTCTTCTCCTATCTGGACACCCAGATCAGCAGGCTCGGCGGCCCCAACTTCGCGCAGATCCCCATCAACCGCACCCACGCGCCCGTGAACGACATGCTGCGTGACGGTATGCACCAGACAGCCGTGCACAGCGGCGTGGCACCGTACCGGCCGAACTCGCTGGACGGCGGGTGCCCCTTCCTGGCCGGCGCCGACAACGGCGCCTACATCGAGGTCCCGGTCGGCGTACCGGCGGGGAAGAAGGTACGCGAGGCACCGGCGTCGTTCTCCGACCACTTCAGCCAGCCCCGGCTGTTCTGGCTCAGCATGACGCCGGTGGAGCGCGAGCACATCATCGGCGCCTACACCTTCGAGCTGGGCAAGTGCTACGAGCAGGCCATCCAGGAACGCGCGCTGAAGGTCCTCGCGAACATCGACCCCGAACTGTGCCAACGGGTCGCCACCGGCCTGGGGCTTCCCGCCCCCGAACCCACCGAGCCGCTCTCGGACCCGGACACGAGCCCTGCCCTGTCCCAACTGGGCGGCTCATGGCCGCTGGACGGCCGCATCATCGGCATCGTGGCCGATGACAACAGCGACCTCACCGCCGTCCGTACGGTACGCCGGGCCGTCCTGGACGCCGACATGGTGCCGCTGGTCATCGCTCCCGCCGGCGGCATGCTCGACGCGGACGGTGACCCCATCGCCGTCCAGCGCACCTATGCCACCGCCCGCTCGGTCGAGTACGACGCCATTCTGCTGGCGGGCGTACCCGGAACGGGCAGCGATGCCCACGGCACACCGGACGCGAAGGCCGGTCAGGGAGCGGTACAGGCGAACACCGCGACCGACCCCCGGGTGCTGCTGATGCTGACGGAGGCGTTCCGGCACGGCAAGGCCATCGGTGGCTGGAACGGCGCCGAGAGGGTCCTGGAAGCCGCCGGTATTCCTCTGGACGCGCCCGGCCTGGTGACCGGCGGCGACGGTGCCGGCACGCTGGAGCAGATCACCCGGCTACTGAAGACCCACCGCGTCTGGGAGCGCTTCCCCGCCGACGCCTGAGCCCCGCCTGCGCCAGGAGCCCGGCGAGCCCGTGTCGCCCGACAGCGAGGAAGGTGACACGGGCTGGCCCTGGTCGACCACCCGGGTGCGTTCAGTCGGGCCAGGTACCGGTCAGCCGACTCATGGCGCTGGCCCCGCCCCGGTCGACGGCCGCTTTGACGCCCGCGAAGATCGCGCCCTGCAGCGCGGCCGCGAGCAGGACCTCCCGCCAGCCGCGCTCCGGGTCTTTGGCCTCGGGAGCGTCCTCGTCATGACTGACGACTTTCCAGACCTGCTTGAATACCGCGCCGGCAAGCACCCCACTGACTGCTCCGAGGGCCATCCCAAGAGGCTTGTAGACCATTTTGGACGCGTTCATCAGGACCTCCTGCTGCGCCGGACGGGAGAAGGACGAGGGTCATGACACCGGCGGCCTCCCCTACGAGTCACCGCCGGATTCACAGAACGGTATGAAATACAACAATTGCATATCCGGGGGCAGCAGGCTGGACAGAGCCGAGAGGGCCCGGCCCTCGGGCCGCGGCACGGCCGAACGAGGCCCGAAGCCGTGCACCCGGGGCTGCGTCAGTCCGGCGGGGGGGGCAAGCGGCCCACTGCATCAGTCGTGACCTCATCCACGGCCTCAGTCGTGGTCCTTCTGCACCGATTCCTGCTCCTCCTCGCTGGTGGAGAGGGCGTCAGCGGCCTCGCTGTCCTTGTCGCCCTCTTCGCCCTGTCCACCACCAGCTCCCCGGGTCTCCGCCTCCTCGAATTCGTGGAGAAGTTCGTCCGCGGCGGTGTCGTCGCTGTTCCTCTTGTCGTGCGTTTTCTTGTCGTGCGTCATCGGTAACTCCCAGGGTGTTCCGCTTCGGACTCATGTGAGCCGAAGGCGTCACCACACGTTCCCCGGAATCTCCGCTCCAACACGCCCCCGAACTGGGCCGTCACACCCGGAGCTGTGTCATCGATGCCGACACGAAGCCCGTGGTCATACCTCGCCAGGGGCCAGTGGAGTGGCACGCGCCGTCGGACCGTTTGGGAGCTGGTGGCTGCGGTAACTCGCGTACCATGCCGTTGCTTTCAGGAGTTTTCGCGAAGTTCGCGCCGGTCGCCCGGAGCAGGAGCCGTACAGGGGCGGCCGGCGGCAGCCCGGCCGAGGCGTTGCTGAAGTCCCTCGACGCCCTGGGCGGGGCGGAGCGGCTGGACGTGGTGGTCAGCCCGGTGCAGCGCCTGGTGCGTGCCCTGCCGCTCGGACCGGCCCGAGACGTCCTGCACGGCCGTCAGCTCGGTCATCCCCTCCACCCGCTCCTCGTCCAGGTCCCGATGGGCGCCTGGCTGTCCGCCGCGGTACTGGACCTCGTACCCGGCGCGGGCCGCAGCGCCCGTCTCCTGGTGGGCGTCGGCGTGGTCGCGGCGGCGCCTGCCGCGTGGGCGGGCTGGGTCGACTGGGCCGAGCAGCACGAGCAGCAGATGCGCGTCGGCCTGGTGCACGCCGCTTCGAACGCCGCGGCGGTCGGTCTGTACGCCGGTTCCTGGGTGGCCCGGGGGCGCGGCCGGCGGGGCTGGGGCCGGGCCCTCGGGTTCACGGCGCTCAGCGCCGCGGGTATCGGAGGGATGCTCGGCGGTCATCTCGCCTACCGGCAGGCAGCCGGAGCCAACAAGACCGAAGCGGTGCCCCATCTCCTCGAACCCGCCTGGCAGAGCCTGGGCGCGGTGGACGGTTACCCCGTCGGTGAGGCCGTGCGCAGACAGCTGGGTGAGGTGGCTCTTCTGGTGGTGCGTCAGAGTGCCACAGAGATCCACGTTCTGGCGGACCGGTGCAGCCATCTCTCGGGCCCGCTCTCCGAAGGGAAGATCGCCGACGGATGTGTGGAGTGCCCCTGGCACGGAAGCACCTTCCGGCTGTCGGACGGCTGGAACGTGAAGGGCCCGGCCACCGCCCCGCAGCCCTCCTTCCGCACGCGCGTCGAGGACGACGGCACCCTCCAGGTGAGGCTGCCCGGCGCGGGATGACCGGCCGGGCGGGCGGAGGACAGCGTACGACCGGGGTCGGGGCGCGAGGTCCTACGCGACGGTGAGGACGAGCTTGCCCCGGAGGTGACCGCCGTCGAGCAGCCGGTGGGCGTCGGCGACGCGCTCGAAGGGGAACGTCTCCTGGACATGGACCCGGAGCCTGCCCTGCTCGACCAGTGCGACGAGGCCCTTCAGAGCGACCGGATCGGGGTCGACCGCGATGCCGCTGAAGCGCATACCGGCCGCCTCGTACCTGGCGACGAGCTCCTGGTCCCCCTCGGCGACCGCCGTCACCAGATGGCCTCCCGGGCGGAGGACTTCGAGCGACCGCTCGACGGTGTCGCCGCCGATCGTGTCGAGCACGACGTCGATGTCGCGGACCACCCGGGTGAAGTCGACCGCCGTGTAGTCGATCACCTCGTCGGCGCCGCACCCCTCGGCGAACCTCCGCTTGCTCCCGCCCGCGGTCGCGATCACGTACGCGCCGAGCGCCTTCGCGATCTGGATCGCGACATGGCCGACCCCGCCACCACCGCCGTGGACCAGCACGCGGTCGCCCTCGGTCACACCCCCGAGGTCGACGAGACCCTGCCACGCCGTCAGCCCGACCACCGGCAGCGCCGCCGCCTCGACGTGCGAGAGGGACGCCGGTTTGCGGGCCAGGTGCAACGCAGGCGCCGACACGATCTCGGCGTACGCACCGGCCGCCCGCGGAAACAGCGGCATCCCGAACACCTCGTCACCGGGCCTGAACCGATAGGTCAGCGACCCCTCCTCGACCACGCCGCTGATGTCCCAGCCGAGGACGAACGGAGGCCGGCCGAGCAGCGGAGGGAACTCGCCGGCGCGCAGGAGCGCCTCCAGCGGGTTCAGCCCGATCGCCTTGACGCGGACGAGAACCTCGGTGGGAAGGGGCTGGGGCTCGGGCGCGTCCACGACGGTGAGCACCTCGGGACCGCCGAGCGCCTGCTGGGTGATGACTCGCATGACTCTCCTAGCTGGGACAGGCTGTGACAGGGGGAGAGAACCCAGGCTAGGTTTCCGACAGGAACCAGCAGGTACCTTGGGCGCCATGAGCGGTTTCGGTCCCGGTGATCCCTTTCTCGCCGACTGTCCGGCGCGTCTGGCCCTCGATCTCATCGCCGACAAGTGGACCGCGGTCGTGCTCTACGGCCTCAGCGAGGGCCCGGTGCGCCACGGCGAGCTGATCAGGCTGATCGGCGGCATCTCCCGCAAGGTGCTCACCCAGACGCTCCGACGGCTTGAGGCGCACGGACTCGTCCGCCGCCACGCCTACGCCGAGGTACCGCCCCGCGTCGAGTACGCACTCACCCCGCTCGGGGCGACGCTGATCGATCCGATCCACATGCTGACCGAGTGGGCCAGGACACACGGGGACGCCGTACTCGACGCACTCGACGCACACGACGCCGGACCCGAGCCGGCCGCCCTCAGCGACTGAGACCCGCCGGGGCACTGGGTATCCGCTCGGTGGCCGCTCGGTACCGGACCCATGCGCGCCTGGACGCACGCGTCTCACCGGAGACACTCAGGGAGACCGGGTCGGACGGACAGGGCGGCTGTGAAGCCGTTCAGTGATGTGTCATGCGCCCGTCCGCACGCAGCGTGGGACGCCGCGCATCAGTCCCTCGGGGTCGCGTTCGCCGACCGGTGTCCGCACCCCGTCCCGCAGGCCACGCTCATCAGATCAACAGGCGCGCCCTGCGGTGCGCCGGATGGTCTCACGTGCTGCGCGAACGAGGTCGGCGTTGCTCCGGGCGGGGGTGCCGTCAGGGAGGTGGAGTACGTCTTCCAGACCGATCCGGGTGTCCAGGCGGCGGGAGGCGGCGAGCTGGAGGACGGGCCACGCGGCGGCGTCCTCGCCGTGGAGGAGGATCGGCGCGGCAGCGGAACTCAGCTGGTCCAGCAGGGATGCCGCGGCGTGGAGTGCGGCCTGCGGGGCCGTATGACGGATCTCGGCCAGGATGCGCAGGACTCGATGCGATTCTGGCCAGCTGAGGAAACGCCGTGCCGCTGGGGTACCGGAAAAAATACCGGCTTCGATACCGATCCCCCGGTCCAGCAGCGCGGCGGCGACATCGGCGGCCCCGTCCTCGTGCCAGTTGACGGAGGCGTGGTCGGGGAGCACGGTCCAGGACCGGACTTGTGCAGCGCGAGCGCGGGGGTCCGGGGTGGCCCAGGCACCGGTGGTGACTCCGACGGGGATGCCCGGAACGGTGGTCCGTACCGCGGTGACAGCGGCCGCGACGGCGGCGGCTTCCAGCGTGTCCTGACCGTCGCGGTCCTTGGGGTGCAGGTGAACGTCGTGAGCACCGGCAGCGACAGCCTCGCGGGCCGCCTCTGCCAGCTCCTGGTGCGTCACGGGAAGACAGGCGCATGCGGCGCGGCTTCGGGCGCCGTTGAGACAGACCTGCAGCATGGCGTCATCGTCGCAGACCGGAGGCGGCCCCCTCCTTGTGCACGCTCAGCGCCACGCCGAACGGGATCGGACGCCTGCCGTACCGTACGTCCGTCCCGGGAGCGCGGGCTCAGTAGCGGTTTCGTCGGTGTCCCAGCGGGCCACCGGGCGTCAGGAAGGCGGGCGCCGCCGGTTGCCGCCGCCGCTTCCGTTCAACGGGATCAGGGATTCCAGGTGTGCGCCATTGACCCAGGAGCCCAGCAGGTCACGGTGTATGGCCACCACATCCTGGCGCAGGGCCAGGCCGAGTGCCGCCGAGGTGAATGTGCGGCCGGTCGTGACGAACAGTGCGACGTCCGCGCCGTGTTCGGGGCGGGCAGTGCCGACGAACCTCTGCATGTCCTGCGAACCCACCCCCCGCGCGGGAGCGTACTTCTTGCACTGGATGACGAGCTTGCGGCCGTCGGCGAGATAGCCGATGACATCCGCACCCAGATCACCGCTCTTGCCGCTGACCACGACCTTCGTGCAGCCGTCCCGCCGACACAGACCGGCGACGTAGGTCTCGAAGTCCTGCCACGACAGGGAGTCGACCTCAGCCATCGACAACTCCCGTGTCCGCGCCTCCTCCAGCGCCCACCACTCCCGGTCCCGGCCCACCGCCAGGCGGTGCGCGCGCACCAGCATCCAGCCAGCCGCACCCACCACGACCGCGGCAAGCACGGTCACCAGGACGGGCCACATCACCGTCCAGTGTCCGGCCACCCAGACAACGGCCAGAAGCAATGCCACCGCGCCCCAGCCCTGGAGCTTCCTGCGCGTCCGCCTCTTCAGTCTCCGACGCCGTCGTGAGGCCATCACTCCCCCGCTCCCCCAAACTGTGCACCCGGTCGGGCGGCCTACGACGTCATCGGCGCAGGGCTTCGGCTTCTGCCGGTGCCGGATCCATCCCGGATCTGCGTCGACTTCAGTGCCCGGACTGCGTGACGCCATCTGCGAGCTGCCCCAGGAATCCGAGGATTCCCTGTCCCACCCGGGTCGGGGCGATGAGCACGCCCAGCGCCAGAACGATGACCACGGTGAATTTCTCGTCCAGTCGGCTCCGGGACTCGGTACGCCGGCGCAGCCGGAGCAAGACAATCACCACGAGCAGCACGGCCACATTGATCGTCAGCAACGCCCAGACCCCCGAAACGACCGCCATCCGTACGGGCAGCAGTGCCACCCCTCCTCCTTGTGTAGCCGGGTTCCGGTGACGCTGGAGGCGAGTTGAAGACGAATGGCATAAAGCCATCGGGCCTGGCTGGATACCGTGCGGGCGATCAGCGATCGGGTGCCCCGGGACGGCGGTCGGGCCCTGCGTCCCAGGAGGGGCAGGGCCAACACGTCAGGAAAACCGGCTGGCCACTGCTGCTCTCCCGCACCCCAGCCCCCGCCCGGAGCAGTCCGTACTACGGCGGCTGTGGGGCGGGGGCGGCTGCGGGACTCACTGCCCGGCGGAAGTGGACGGAGCGCGCCTCCCGCCGGCGTGCAGGGAGCCGAGGAGGGCCAGGGCTTGGGCGGAGGGGCTGCCCGGTTCTGCGTGGTAGATGACGAGTTGCTGGCCCGGGGCGTCGCGGACGTCGAAGGACTGGTAGGTCAGGGAGAGAGGGCCGACGTCCGGGTGGAGGAGTTGCTTGGCGTCCTGGGTCTTGCCGCGCACGGTGTGCTGCGCCCACAACCGCCGGAATTCGGCGCTGTGCTCGGTCAGTGTGTCGACGAGGTGGCGCAGACGCGGGTGCTCGGGGTCGAAGCCGCTCGCCTGGCGCAGGTTGGCGGCGGCGGCCTGCGCGGCCCGGTCCCAGTCCCGGTAGAACTGTCGTCCGGCCGCGTCGAGGAAGGTCATGCGGGCCAGGTTGTCGGCGGGGGTGAAGGGGGCGTAGAGCGCGTCAGCAAGGGCGTTGGCAGCCAGAAGGTCGAGGGTGCGGCTCATGACGAACGCCGGGGTGTGCGGGTAGCCGTCCATCAGCTGACGCAGCGCGGGACTGACCCGCTCGGTGGCATGGAGCGAGCCCCGGACGTCCGGCGACACCCCGGCCAGGCGGTGCAGGTGGTCGCGGGCGTCCGTGTCGAGCAGGAGCGCACGGCTGAGCGCGTCCAGCACCTGCGGTGAGGGGTGGCGCTCACGCCCCTGCTCCAGCCGGGTGTAGTAGTCGGCGTTGACACCGGCCAGCACGGCGACCTCCTCGCGGCGCAGTCCGGCGACCCTGCGCACGCCGTGACTCGCCATGTTGACGTCCTGGGGCCGCAGGCGGGCACGGCGGGCGCGCAGCAGCTCCCCGAGGTGGTTGTCGTCCATGGCTCCAGGCTAGGGCGTGGCTGTCCGTCCTTCCTGGGTGTGCCGCACCCAGGCGGAGAGCACCCTGGTTCCCCCCTTGCTGACCTGCGCAGACTCGGTCGGGCATGACATCCGTGCCGCACCGAGGAAGGGAATCCTGATGACAGGCGATGCGCGGGGCGACCGCACTCCCGGGAACGCCGACGTGGTCGGCATGTGGGTGACCGCGGACCGTCACATCCGCCAGGAGCTGCTGCCCGACGGGCGCTACGACGAAGCCCGCGGGGATCGGCGCAGCGCGTACACGGGCCGGTACACGGTGAGCGGTGACCACCTCGATTACGTCGACGACACCGGCTTCACCGCCACGGGGGACATCCGGGACGGCGTGCTCCACCACGAACACCTCGTGCTCTACCGCGAGGACCGGGCGGAGGAGCCCTCTTGAGGGAGCGAGGCGGCGTCGTCGTCCCGTACGCCCATGGATGCGGAGTCCGCCGTGGTACGCGGCCGGCCCCGCTCGACGGTCACCGGAGGAAGGCAGAGCAGTGAGACAGACCGACGAGATCACCACCGTCACCGACGGGACAGGGGCCGGTGCGGAGGTTTCCCCGTCGCCCGGCACTCCGGCCCTGCTGGTGCTGTGCGCGGCTCATTTCATGGACGCCATCGACTTGTCCGACGTGGGCGTGGCCCTGCCCGCCATCCAGCGTGACCTCGGCATGTCACCGGGTTCCCTGCAGTGGGTCGTGTCCGCCTACGCCCTCGGCTACGGCGGGTTTCTCCTGCTGGGCGGCCGGGTCGCCGATCTGTTCGGCCGACGGCGTGCCTTCCTGACCGCGGTCGCCGTCTTCGGCGTGGTGAGCGTGCTGGGCGCACTTGCTCCGACCGGTGGCCTGCTGATCGCGGCGCGGCTGGTGAAGGGTATCGCCGCGGGCTTCCTGGCCCCGGCGGCCCTGTCCCTGATCACCACCGGCTGGCCGGAGGGCCCGCGGCGTGGCCGGGCACTCGGCTGGTACGCCACCGCCGGCGCCTGCGGCTTCGTCGGGGGGCTCGTTCTCGGCGGAGTACTGACCGAACTCTCGTGGCGGCTGGTCTTCGCGCTCCCCGTACCCATCGCCGTGGCAGCACTGCTCGCAGGGGGTCGCCTGCTCCCGGCGGATCCCCGGGGCGGCGCCCGCGAGAAGATCGATGTCCCTGGCGCGCTGACAGCCACCGGAGCACTGGTGCTCTTGGTCTACGCCCTCACCCAGGCGCCTTCGCACGGCTGGCTGTCCGCCCGTACCCTCGTCCTCTTCGCCGTCGCGGCCGGCCTGCTCGGCCTGTTCCTCCGGGTCGAGTCCCGCTCGCGCAGGCCCTTGGTCCCGCTGTCCTTTCTCACCCGGCGCGCGACCGCCGGTACCAGCCTGACGATCTTCGCCATGTGGGGCGCCTACACGTCGTTCGCGTTCCTCGCCACGCTCTATCTGCAGAACGTGCTGGACTGGACACCGCTGCAGACCGCCGGTGCCTTCGTGCCGCTCGGCCTCGCCAACGGCGCGCTGGCGCCCTTCGCGGGACGGCTCGCCGCCCGGTTCGGTGTGCACAGGACGATCGCCGCCGGGATGCTGCTCCTCGCGCTGTCCTACGCGCTGTTCTTCCGGATCGGGCCCGGCAGTTCCTTCCTCACCGTGGTCCTGCCCGTCATGGTCGTCAACGGGATCGGCACCGCGGCGGCCTTTCCCACGCTGAACATGGGCGCGGTGGCCGGTGTGCCCGACCGGGACCAGGGGCTGGCGGGAGCCCTGCTCAACATGTTCATGCAGATCGGCGGTGCTGTCGTCCTCGCTCTCGTCACCGCAGTCGTCGAAGCCGGACAGCGGTCGGACCGAGGTGACCCGCTGGCGGGCTACGGCGCTGGTACCGGTGTCATCGTCGCCGCCGTACTCGCCGGCCTGGGCGGCACTCTTCTCATCCGGCACCGGACCGACGGCCGGAACCACTGACGACCCGGCGCGTCGCTCCGCCCCGAAGCCATGCGCCACCGCGCACGGACATCCGTCCTTCACCCCACGAGGTAATCACCCGTATGACATCTATGACCCCGTCCACCGAACCCGCCGAGTTCAACGGAATGACGGCTCTCGTCACCGGTGCCGCGCGCGGCGTCGGCAAGGAGGCCGTGGCACTTCTCCACGCCCGCGGCGCACACGTCGTCGCCCTCGACATACGGCCCGAACTGGACTCACTGGCAACGGAGTTCCCCGGAGTCGTGACCGTGACCGGCGATGTCACAGCGGAGGAGACCGCCACCCGCGCGGTAGCGTCCGCCGTCGACGCCTTCGGCGGACTGGACATCCTGGTCAACAACGCCGGACGCACCCTCAACAAGCCCGTCACGCACACCACCGCCGAGGACTGGGACCGCGTGATGGACGTCAACGCGCGCGGCGCTTTCTTCTTCGCCCGCGAAGCCTTCCGTGCCATGGAGGAGCGCGGGGGCGGAGCCATCGTCAGCACCGGTTCCTACGCGTCCACCGTCGGCCTGAGCGAGGGGGCCGTCTACAGCGCGTCGAAGGGCGCTCTGGCCCAGCTGACCAAGGTGCTGGCGCTGGAGGGCGGCCCGGTGGGCATCCGCGCCAATCTCGTCGCCGCGGGTGTCGTCGAAACCGACTTCCTCGACACCTTCCGCCCCGACAGCCGCGCCTATCTGGCGTCCTTCGCGGACGCCCATCCCCTCGGCAGGGTGGCGCAGCCCCGCGAGATCGCGGAAGTCCTGTGCTTCCTTGCCTCGCCGCGGTCCGCCTTCGTCACGGGCGCCGTACTCGCCGCGGACGGCGGCTTCACGGCGGCCTGATCCGGGCGAGACCCGCGGAGAGCCGGGTCTCCCAGCCTTGACGCGACCCGGCCGGGGAGGGCGGGCCGGCTGCGGCCCGCCGACACCAGGATAAGAACATCCGTTCCTTACGTAGTGTACTTTTGTTCTTATGGCTGAGAAGGAAGTGCCCGGAAGGCTGCAAACAGCGGGCGGCGAGGGGCGACGCGCACGCCGACACGATCCGCGGCGCAGGGAGCGCGTGCTCGATGCCGCTCTGGAGGTGCTCGTCGAGGACGGGGCCGCCGGGATCACACACCGCAAGGTCGCCGCCCACGCCGACGTACCGCTCGGTTCCGTCACCTATCACTTCGCGAGCCTGACTGAACTGTGCGCGCAGGCATTCGGCAGGTACGTCGAGCAGCAGACCGCCGCGTACGAGGCGCTCTTCGCCGGGGTGGCCTCGCACGAGGAGCTGGTGGACGCCCTGGCGGGACTGGTCCAGGGAGGTCCGTCCCGGCACCGCAGCGCGGTCCTCGGGTTCGAACTGCACCTGGCCGCGTTGCGCGATCCGGCCCTGCGCGCACTGACCCAGGAGTGGACCAGGTCAAGCCAGTCGGTACTGGCCCGCTTCACCGGGGCGGAGACCGCTGCCCGCCTCGACGCCCTGCTGGAAGGAATGATCATGCACGCGCTGCTCTCCACGGAGCGGAAACCGCGTGCGGAGACCCGTGCAGCCATCGTGCAGGTACTCGGCCCGGCCACCGGATCGGGTCTGTGAACAGCTCCACCGGAAGCGAGTGCACCCGCGGGACGGCACGCGCCGTACGGTCGACGTACCTGGTCTTCGCCCTCCTGGGCCTGGCCGGGGCGACGTGGGTCTCCCGCCTGCCGCAGATCCGGGAGCGCATGGGCCTGGACGCCGCGTCGGTGGGCTTCCTGCTGCTCCTCGCGGTCGGCGGTCTGGTGGCGCCGGTCTCTTCGCGCTGGGCGCCGCCACGGGTTTCCGGGACGTCGCGGTGAGCGTGCACGCGGCGGCCCTCGAACGACGGCTCGGCCGGGCCCTGATGCCCCGCCTCTTCGCAGGGTTCAGCTTCGGCACCGCCACGGGTGCCTGCCCCGGCGCGCCGATGACGGCCCTGGGCGTTCCGGTGAGCCCGCACAGCGGCGTGGTGGCCCTGCTGGTCGCCCGGGTGACGCCTACCGACACACCACCGACACACCAAGGAGCACACCTTGTTGACCACCACACCTGTCATCGAGGTCAGTGACGCCGACCTGGACGACCTCCGCGCCCGGCTGCGCGCCACCCGGTGGCCCGAGCCCTGGCCGGTCGACGGCTGGGCGGCGGGCACCGACGCCGCCGAACTGCGACGCCTCGTCAGGTACTGGGCCACCGACTACGCGTGGCGGACCCATGAAGCCGCCGTCAACGCCCTGCCCTCCCTCTTCGCCGACATCGACGGCACACCGGTGCACTACCTCCGTTACGACGCCGAACACCCGGACGCCCTGCCGATCGTGCTCACCCATGGCTGGCCGAGCACCGTCCTCGAACTCACGGGCCTCGCAGAACGACTGGCCTCCCCCTCCCGCCATGGCGGCGACGCCCGGGACGCCTTCACCGTCATCGTCCCCTCACTCCCCGGCTTCGGCTTCTCCCCTCAGCGGCCCGCCCTCACCGAAGCAGAGCAGACCCACGGCCTCTGGCACCGGCTGATGCACGACCACCTCGGCTTCAGGCACTACGCGGCACACGGCGGGGACCTGGGCGCCGGCATCACCTCACGGCTCGCCGAGGCACACCCCGAGGCCGTGGTCGGCATCCACCTGCTCGCCGCCGCGGCCCCGGCCGGCCACGAACCGGCCTCACTCACTTCCGAGGAGGAGACCCACCTCGCCTCCGCCGCTGCCTGGCAGGCGGAGGAGGGCGGCTATCTGCACCAGCAGAACACCCGCCCCCTCACCCTCGCCCCCGCCCTGAACGACTCACCCGCCGGACTGCTTTCCTGGATCATGGAGAAGTACCGCGCGTGGAGCGACTGCGAAGGCGACCTGTCCACCCGCTTCAGTGACGACTTCCTCCTCACCCAGGCATCCCTCTACTGGTTCACCGGCACGATCTCCACGTCCTTCCGCCCGTACTACGAGTACGCACACCAACTGACCCGGCGCGTACGGCGGGTGGACGTCCCCACCGCCCTCGCCCTGTTCCCCGCAGACCTCGCACACCCCCCGCGGAGCTGGGCCGAACGCACCTACCACCTCACGCGCTACACCCGCATGCCCCGCGGCGGCCACTTCGCCGCCCACGAGGAACCCGCCCTGCTCGCCGACGACATCACCGTGTTCTTCCGCGAACTCCGCCCTCACCACCCCCGGGCCTCACAGCTGGAGGTGTGAGCAGTCAGAACGCCGGTGGGAGAGACCAGCCGGTGAGGAAGGTGCCGCCGTCGTGGCAGTCGTCTTCAGTGCAGATGGGAGCAGTCGGCATCCGGGTCGCGCGTGAGGGCGATCACGTCGTCGAGCCGGTCGCGTACAGCGAGCAGGTCGGTGATCTGCTGGTCGATACGGACACGCTCGGCCGTCAGCCGGTCCAGGAGCGCCGGGGCCGCCACACCCGCGTCCACGCACGGCAGCACCTGGCGGACCACTCTGCTCGACAGGCCCGCGGCATACAGCTGTTGGATCAGCCGGACCCGGCCGACGGCCGTGTCGGGGTAATGCCGCTGACCGCCGGGGCTGCGGTCAGCCTGGAGCAGGTCCTGTTCCTCGTAGTAGCGCAGCGCCCGGACGCTCACTCCGGCCTTGTCGGCCACCTCACCGATGCGCACCGGTCCTCCTCCTCGTTTCGAGCGGCCGGTCGTTTCGAACGGCCGGCCCGACTTGCACCTGACGCCGACGTCAGGTTCTAGCGTAGGAGGCGTCGGCGACTCGCCGAACACGCACCCCACTGATCTCACGAACGGCCGGTCCAGGCCACGTGGAAAGGCAGAACATCATGCGCGCAGTCCGTTATCACGAGTACGGCGGTGTGGAGACTCTCGTGGTGGAGCAGGCACCGGACCCGCATCCCGGGCCTGGCGAGATCCGTGTCCGCGTCGCGGCGGCCGGCGTCAACCCCGTTGACTGGAAGGTGCGTTCCGGAGCGGTGCGGGAGGTGCTGCCCGTGGATCTGCCCGCGATTCCCGGACGTGATGCCGTCGGCGTGGTCGACGAGACCGGTGAGGGCGTGCAGGGGGTGAGCATCGGTGACCGTGTCTTCGGGCTGGGCGGCGTCACCGGCGCGACGGCGGAACTGGCCGTGCTCTCGGCCTGGGCCCCGGCGCCCACCACATGGACCGACAAGGAGGCCGCCGGCGCCGGTCTGGCGTCCGTGACCGCGATGGGCGGGCTGAAGGCGCTCGGTCCGCTGCGGGGGCGCACCCTTCTCATCGAGGGCGCCGCAGGTGGTGTGGGCAGTGCCGCGGTCGAGATCGCGGTCGCTCAGGGAGCCACCGTGATCGGAACGGCCGGCGAGCGCAACCACACGTTCCTCACCTCGCTCGGAGCCGTCCCCACCACCTACGGCGCCGGCTTTGCCGAACGTCTCGCCACCCTGGCCCCGGACGGTGTCGACATCGCGCTCGACACCGCGGCCTCCGGGTCCCTGGCCGACCTCGTCGCGCTCGTGGGCGACCCCGCTCGGGTGTCGACGGTCGCCGACCACGCCAACGCGCAGCGCCTGGGTGTGCGTCTGGCCAACGCGGAGAACGACTCCACGCTCCTCGCCGAAGCGGGCGAACTCGGCCGGCAGGGCCGCTACACACCACGCGTCGAACGGACGTACCCGCTCGAACAGATCGCGGAAGCGCACGCCTACGTCGAGCGCGGACACACACGGGGAAAGATCGTGATCAGCATCTGAGCTTGGCAGTCCCACCACGAGAGGGGGGCGGGCGCCCAGCACCCCCCCCCCGCCCCCCGCCCCGCTGACGCCCGGGGGGCGAGAGCACGACGGCGCGACGGAGCGAGTCACCCACGCGAGCTGGG
>NZ_JBHYWP010000038.1:24047-64100 GCF_042751845.1 Streptomyces sp. NPDC059398
CGCGCCGCCACACCATGGGGCAATTATCGTATTCACAATATCAGGTGGCCCCCCCCACCCCGCGTGGGGGCCCACGGCCAAAACGCGGGACGCCCCCCCTCTTCGCGTACGGGCTTGCTTCGGCATACGGCTACGCGACGGGTTCGCTTCCGCGTACGGGTCTACGCGTACGGGCTTGCCTCCGCGTACGGCTGCCCGCTCCGCGCCCCGGGTCCCCGCCCCGGTTCAGCCCTGCGCCAGCTCCGCCACGGGCTGCCACTTCTCCCACACCGCGAGACGCTGCTCGTAGTCGGCCCTGGCCAGACCCAGCGGCGCCGAACCGAAGAAGCAGCGCAGCGGCGGCTCGTCGGCGTCCACGATCTTCAGGACAGCCGCGGCGGACGCGGCCGGATCACCCGGCGTGCCGACGCGCTTGCGGCGCTGCTCCTGCACCTCCTTGTGGAGGTCGGCGTACGCGGGCAGCGGCTCGGACGTACTCGACGAGGACCCTGCCCAGTCGGTGGCGAACCCGCCCGGCTCGATCAGCGTGACCTTGATGCCGAACGGCGCCACTTCCTGGGCCAGCGCCTGGCTCATGCCTTCGAGCGCCCACTTCGACGCGTGGTAGATCCCGACCAGCGGGAAGGCGCTGATCCCTCCGATGGACGAGACCTGGAGAATGTGACCGCTGCCCTGCTCACGCAGGAACGGCAGCGCCGCCTGCGTGATCCACAGAGCTCCGAACAGGTTGGTCTCCAGTTGCGCCCGTGCCTCGGCCTCGGTGAGTTCCTCGACCAGGCCGAAGTGACCGTAACCGGCGTTGTTGACCACGACATCGAGGCGCCCGAACCGCTCGTGCGCCTGCTGCACGGCGGCGAAGTCCGCGTCGCGGTCCGTCACGTCGAGACGCAGGGGCAACAGCCGTTCTCCGTACTTCTCGCGGAGGTCACCCAGCGTGGAGAGGTCCCGCGCGGTCGCGGCCACCGAATCGCCGCGTTCCAGGGCGGCGATGGCCCACTCCCTGCCGAAGCCGCGTGAGGCACCGGTGATGAACCAGATCTTCTGCGTCATGGTGTGCTCCTCAAGGAAACGTGTCATCCGTACGATCTGCTCGTCGCGGTGTTCCTTCCCCCAGCCAACACCTTCGAGTGGACTCGATGGCAACCCCGGCACTCCCGGAGGCGACCCCCGGCCCGCCGACCGATCCGGTTGATCCGGGCCGGTCACCTGATCATCGGGGGCTGTTGCGGGATTCAGTCCTGGACCGGTGTGCCCGGGCCGATGTCGTACGCCTTCTGCACGAGGGCGGGGCGGCTGCCGTCGTTGAGCTGCCGGTCCCACAGGGCTTCGACCTGTTGGCGGGCCTGTGGCTCCATCTCTTCGGGCAGCAGGTTGCGGTAGCGCCGGTCCTCACCGAGCAGGACCCGTACCGTGCGCTCGTAGACCGGTTCGGGATCGTACTGCTCGTGGGGGAAGGCCAGTTCGGCATAGTCGTGGAGACGACCGGCGGGGTCGTCACGCCATTGCTTCCACGTCTCGAACATCGTGTCGTTGAAGCCGGTCAGGAAGGGCCCGGGGTTGATCGTGGCGACCGTGACACCGAATTCGGCGAGTTCCTGGTCGAGAGCGTCGGCGAACGCCTCCACCGCGTGCTTGGAGCCCGCATAGGCACCGGTGAACGGATCGACGGTGAGACCGGCGACCGAGGACATGAAGACGATGCGTCCCCTGCGGCGGGCCGCCATCCGGCGGGCGATGCCCTGGGTGAGCAGGACGGGGCCGAAGACGTTCACCTCGAACTGGCGGCGCAGCCGCTCCTCGGGAATGTCGGCAGTGGCACCGCCCTCGGACACACCGGCGTTGTTGAGGAGAACCTCGGCCTCCCACGTCCAGGCGTTCTCGCGGTCGCCGGGGTCGGTGACGTCGAGCTTCTCGACACGCAGGCCGACGCCCCGAGCCCGCGCCTCGGCTCGAACCGTGGTGACCTGCGCGATGATCTCTACGCCCGCGATCACCTGGTGCCCGGCCGCCGCGAGCCGCAGCGCGACCTCCTTGCCGAACCCGCTGCCCGCGCCGGTGATGAGAATCGGTCCCGCCATGGTGGTTGCGCCTTCCGGTGCTGAGATTGGGCCTGTCACGCCTGTCCCCCCTCCGGTCTCCCTGTGCCCCTGTCCCTGGCACCGGTCCTGCCGGACAGGGCCACATGGGGAAGACGGTAGATCCGCACTCGCCAGGACGCCTTTCGGCGCAACCGCCCCGTTCTCCCCGACACTCGGAGAGATGCGTGGGGCCATCGGCGTCTCCTTGTCCGGCGCAGCGCCGTCCCCAGGGACGAAGCGGCCTCGGGCCCAATTCACGCGATACGCCCGTTCAGGTGACGCAGCCCCGCGCATCGCCGGGCGCGAGCAGGCCCCCACTACCGGCTGACGAGTCCGTGCACTACCGGCTGACGGGTCCGTGCCATCTCGTCCTGCACCGCCCAGAGGCGTCCGGCCACCGGAGGCTTCTTCGGTCGAGGACGGCAGTGCCTCGGCGGGGTGTGTCGCGGCAGTACACCGCTACTGCGGGCAAGGCCGCCAACTGCCGGGCGGGAATCTCCTGCACATGGCCTCCGGTCGTGCCTCGGCGGCGGTCGGCCGGCGACTGTCTGCGCCCGCCAGGGATTACGGGACAGCCCCTGGGCGCCGGGATCCGTGAAGGCGGATCCGGAGAAGGTCGCCCGCCGGTTGTGAAGTACCCGTACAAGCCGGAGTCGGTGAAACAGCTGGTGCAGGCCGCCGGCCGGAAAGCGGCAGAGCCGGTGCAATGGCGTGAGGGTTCCTGGGCGAGTGGCCGGCCGGCCAGGGCGGACCTGTTCAGCCCTGAAAGGAGTGGCTTCCTCCGGTCGCGGTACGGTCCTGCCATGTCCCGATCAGCCGATGTTGCCCTCTCCCGGCCCCCCGTCACCGCGGACGACCTCGACCTTGCCGTGCAACTCGCTGTGGCGGTGCTTCGCAAGGCGCCCCCGGCCGCGTGGGAAGGCACGGCCGGTCCGCTGGAATGGGACTGCTGGGAAACCGTCGAGCACCTCAGTGACGATCTCTTCGCCTACGCTGCGCAACTGGGCCCCAGAACACCGCCCTTGGATGGTGAGGTGCCCTTCGTATGGGAGAGCCGACGTCCCGGCGGCCCGGCCAACGCCATTCACGCGAACCGCGAGGCGGGGCCCGCCGGTCTGCTGCAGGTCCTGGAAGCGAGCGGCGCGCTGCTGGTCGCCATGGTGCGCACGACGCCTCCGCAGGTCCGCGCTCACCACGTCTTCGGCGTCTCGGACCCCGAGGGCTTTGCCGCGATGGGCATCGTGGAGACCCTGGTGCACACGTACGACCTGGCACAAGGGCTCGGTCTCGTATGGAGCCCGCCTGCCGGTCTGTCCTCCCGGGTGCTCGCCCGGCTGTTTCCGGACGCACCGTCGTCCACGGATCCCTGGCCCACCCTTCTGTGGGCCACCGGACGCGCCGAACTACCCGGACACCCCACTCTCACCACATGGCGCTGGGACGGCACACCCCGGGCGTAGTCTCAGGCGTTTCCGCCGCGGTTTCCCGCATGCTCCAGGACATCGGTTCCGCTCTGCGCGCCACCGCGCCGGGCAGCGCCGGCACACGTACCCGTACCGGAGCGCCGACCGTCCCGGCCTGCGCAAGGTCCGGGTCGACGGCGGCTACCGCAAACGCTTCGCCGAGCACGCCGCTCCGAAGCCGTGATCCACCCACCCAAGACCGACCTCATGGCCCGCCGCCCCACCGGCGAGAAACACCATCTCCCGGCGCGCTCCGGCATGATCCCGTCAAAGCCGCATCCAGGCAGGAAATAACGGTACGAAACTACCTCTGACAGTCCCGCTGGGAGGAAAGTGGCCACGGCACCACTACGCGCACTGTCATTGAGACATCGCCGGGCGGAGGTGCGACGTTCCCTCGTCACTGCGTCGCAGGCCAGACTTTTTGAGTGCCGGGCAAACAATCTGTATCCGGCCACCTGACAAATTAGCCTATTGCATAGGATCGCCAGCCCGTGCAGAGTGATTTGAGCAAGCCAAAGTGACGAGAGTTACTGCTGTGCCGATGATTCGGCACAGCCCATAAAGGGGACGGCGCCCGAGGTGATCACCCCCGGCAAGGGCGGTTCGCCAGAACTGCGGAGGACGCCGTCCGGCCGGGCCCACTGACCCTCATCGCCATCACGCCACGCATGAGCACCTCACCCTGATTACGCCCTTCCGAGTTGAACAGCGCATGCCCTGTCCCGTGGCCGTTGTGTGCATACGGCTGAGAGAGGGGTAACGGACGTGCCCCCTCTCCCTGGATCGGTAGGGAAAATTCGAGATGTCCGCACGATTAACCATGTCCCTCACCGCGTGGCCGCCCCAAGCGGTGGCCTTACGGTGCGACGGGCGTTCCCCGGTCACCTACGCCGAACTCGAAGCCCGCCGTGCCCGCCTGGCGGAACGCCTGCTGGCGCGAGGTGTCGGCCCGGAGACCGTCGTCGCCGTCTCCCTGAGCACACGCGCCGACACCCTGGTGGCCCTGTACGCCGTCCTGAGCGTGGGCGGCGTCTACCTGCCACTGGACACGACGGCACCGGCCGACCGGCGCCAGGAGGTCCTGACGGACAGCGGTGCCCGGGTGGAACTGCGCGACGGGCCCCACCCGGACGCCGAACCCGTTCTGGTCGGCCGCGCCGACCCGCCGCCGGCCGGCACCGCTCTCACCGACGCCAACACCGCGTACGTGCTGTACACCTCGGGCACCACCGGGCGCCCCAAAGGCGTGTGCGTCTCTCGCGCGGCCCTGGCGGCCCACCTGGACGACATGGCCGGGCGCCTGGAGATGGAGCCGGACGACCGGGTCCTGTGGTTCGCCGCCCCCCATGTGGACGTCGCACTGGAACAGGCCCTGACAGCGTTGTCAGTCGGTGCCTCGGTGGTGGCGCGCGGGCCCGGTCTGCTGTCCTTCGGCGAATTGGCCGAGCTAGTCGAACGCCACGCGGTGACGGTCGCCAACCTGCCGGGCGGTTACTGGAACGCGTTCGCCCTGTCCATGAATGACCGTCAGGTCGCGGCCTGCCGGGGACTGAGACTGATGATCTCGGGCAGCGAACGCATGTCCGCCGCCGCCGTGGCCAACTGGCAGCACCTCCTCCCCGGCGTGCCGTTGCTCAACGCCTACGGCCCCACCGAGACCGTCATCACCTCGACCCTTTTCCGTATCCCGCCCGGCATGACGAAGCACGGGGAGGTCCCTCTGGGAACCGCCTGTGGTGTACGCCGACTGCACGTGCTGGACGAGCGGTTGGTTCCGGTCCCCGGCGGATGCGTCGGCGAGCTGTACATCGGCGGCGCCCCCCTGGCACAGGGCTACCTGGCCCGTCCGGCGACGACCGCCGAGCGCTTCGTGCCTGATCCGTACGCGGACTCCCCGGGCGCCCTGATGTACCGCACCGGCGACCTGGTACGGGAGGCGGAGGACGGAAACCTCGTATTCGTCGGCCGCGCCGACGACCAGGTCAAGATCAGAGGGTTCCGGGTGGAGCCGGCGGAAGTGCGCCTGGTCCTGGAGCGCCACCCCGCGGTCCGCCACTGCGCCGTACTGGGACGGCCCACGTCCCGTGATCAGACCGCCCTGGTCGCCTACACCGTGGCCCCCGACGTCTCCGCCGCCGAACTGGTGGCCCACGCGAGCCACGCTCTCCCACCGCACATGGTGCCCACCGTCGTACTGCTGCCCGCCCTGCCGCTCACCGCCGAAGGAAAACTGGACCGGGCCGCCCTGCCCGACCCCGGCGAATCCGGCCCGGACACCGCCGGCTCGGAGGACGAGCCGCCGGCCGCGGAACTGTCCGCCACTGAGACATCCCTGGCCGGGATCTGGTGCAGGATGCTGGACGTGCCGCGGGTCGGCAAGGACGACAACTTCTTCGCCCTGGGGGGCGACTCGCTGGTCGCTCTGCAACTGGCCGCCGAACTCCTCGCCGAGTACGGTCCCACCCTGTCCGCCCAGACCGTCTTCTCTGCCGGCACCCTGGCCGAACTGGCAGCCGTCCTCGACGACATCACGGCTGAGGCCGCGGCGGAGTCCGGTGCGGAGCCGCCGCGGCCGGGCCACGACGGTGCTCACCACACCGCCTCCGACGAGCCGGTGGACGACGGCCTCTCGGCCGGCCAGCGCTCGTTGTGGTTTCTGGAGCGCTGGGCGCCCGGCACCGCCACATATCACGTGCCCTGGGAGTTCCGGCTCAGTGGCCCGGTCGACCACGCCGCCCTCGAAGGAGCCCTGCGCACCGTCGTGAGCAGGCACGACGTACTGCGCTCCGTCTTCGTCGAGAACCTCGGCCGGCCACAGCGCGTGATACGCCCGGACCTCGTCCCCGGCCTGCGCCTCGTGGAAGCGTCCACGGCCGCGCTCCCCGCACCGGCCGGGACCGGCTCCCGGGACACCCCGGCCGACCAGGACGAAGCCGTCCGCGCCTGCTTGCACGCCGCCGCCCGCGCCCCGTTCGACCTGGAGCACGGCCCGCTGCTGCGAGCGGTACTGGTACGGACCGGTGAGGAACGGGCCGTACTGCTCGTGGTCTTCCACCACCTGGTCTGGGACGAGCTCTCCCTCGCCGTCTTCGAACGCGAACTCACCGAGGCGTACAGCGCGGCCCTGGAACGGCGAGATCCCGCGCTTACGCCGCTGACCGCCACATACGACGACTTCGTCGCCTGGCAGGCACGAAGGGCAGCCGGCGCGAGCCACCGCGACGGACTCGACCACTGGGCCCGCCGTCTGGCCGGCGCACCGACTCTGCTCCGTCTGCCCACCGACCGCCCCCGCCCGGAGCAGCCCGCCTACGACGGCGCCACTGTCGGGTTCTCGCTGCCGGCGACCGTCGGTTCCCGGGTCCGCGCCCTGGCCCGGCAGGAGAACGCCACCCCCTTCCTCGTACTGCTCACGTCCTGCGCGGCCACGCTGCTGAGGTACACCGGCCAGGAGGACATGGTGCTCGGAACGCCGGTGTCCGGCCGGAGCAAGCCCGAGTTCGACGGGCTGATCGGGAATTTCGTCAACCTGCTCCCCCTGCGCGTCGACCTCTCCGGTGAGCCCACCTTCCGGGAGCTGCTGCGCAGGGTTCGCACCGCCGTGCTGGCCGACTTCGGCCACCAGGACGTGCCGTTCGAGGCCGTGGTGGACCGGGTACTGGGCCGGCGCCCCACCTCGTACGCCCCCCTGGTCCAAGCCGCCTTCGAGATGCACCGGCACACCGGTGACGGCTGGCGGGCCGGACCGCTCACCGCCCGTCGTGCGCTGCTCCCCACGGGGACCGCGAAGTTCGACGTCGGCTGGCAGGTCACCGACGACGGGCAGCGCCTCCACGGGGTGGTCGAGTACAACACCGGGCTCTTCGACGAGGAGACCGTGAGTGGGCTGGTCGAGGGGTGGAAGGCCCTGCTGCACGACGCGGTGAACGAACCGGACAGCGTGACCTGCACCTATCGACCGGGGACAGCGCGCACCGCGTCCGAGACGGTACCGAAGGGAACGGCCATGGATGCCCCATCGTCCGAGCACGGACCGAACGCCCCCGCCCTCACCGTCGGCGCCGCGCGGGAATCCACCGCCCGCCATATCGGGGACGCCCCGCCGGACATCGCGGAGACCCTGTACGACCTGACCCGCTCCCGCCCCGACGGCGACCCGGAGCGGCCCGCCGTGACCATCGACGGGGCCCACCTGGGCCACGCCGAGCTGGTCGCCTCGGCCAACCGCCTCGCCCACCGGCTGCGCGCGCTGGGAGTCGGGCCGGGGGTCGTGGTGGGCGTCCTGGCGGAGCGCGGCCTCGACCTGGTCGTTGCGCTGCTCGCGGTGATCGCGTCGGGCGGGGCCTACCTCCCGCTCGACCCGGAGCACCCGAGCGAGCGGCTGGAACACATGGTCGGTGACACGGCCGCCCCGGTGGTCCTCGCCCAGCGCCGATTCGTCCCCCTGCTGCCCGTGGGGAAAGTCACCGTGCTGGATCTCGACGACCCCGGTCAGTGGGCCGAGGAGTCCGACCGGCCGCCGGCTCCGCTCGCCGGCCCCGCGGATCCCGCATACGTGATCTTCACCTCCGGCTCCACCGGGCGTCCCAAGGCCGTCTCCACCTCTCACCGCGCCATCCACAACCGGCTGACCTGGATGCAGCGGCAGTACCCCCTCGACGGGGACGACGTGGTGCTGCAGAAGACGCCCTTCGGTTTCGACGTGTCGGTGTGGGAGTTCTTCTGGCCGCTGATGACCGGTGCTCGACTGGTCCTCGTCCGACCCGGCGGTCACCGGGACCCCGAGCATCTGCGGGAGCTGATCGTCGCCGAGCAAGTGACGACCGTGCACTTCGTGCCCTCGATGCTTCGCGTGTTCCTCGCCCAGGAAGGCGTCGAGAAGTGCCTCTCGCTGCGCCGGACCATCTGCAGCGGGGAGGAACTGCCCCCGCGTCTGGTCAACGACTTCCTCACCCGGATGCCCGGGGAACTGCACAACCTCTACGGACCCACCGAGGCCGCGGTCGACGTCAGTTCCTGGCAGTGCCGGACACTGCCGCCGACGGCCCGGACCACTCCGATCGGGCGCCCGATCAGCGGCGTACGGCTGTACGTGCTCGACCCCGCCGGTGCACCGGTGCCGGCCGGCACCCGGGGAGAACTGCACATCGGCGGCGTCGCCGTGGCGATCGGCTACCTCAACCAGCCACGGCTCACAGCGGACCGGTTCGTGCCCGACCCGTTCAGCGACGACGGAAGCCGTCTCTACCGCACCGGCGATGCCGCACTGTGGCGCGAGGACGGGGAGCTGGAGTACCTGGGCCGGCTGGACGACCAGATCAAGGTCCGCGGCCAGCGCGTCGAGCCGGGTGAGATCGAGACCGTGCTGGAAGCCCACCCGGCGGTGACCGCGGCAGTGGCCGTCCTCGTACCCGACGGCCAGGACCACCGGCTGCAGGCGTACGTGGTGACGGCGCCCGGAAGCGAGGTCGATGGAGCGGAGCTGCGGGACCTGGCCACATCGGTGCTGCCGGACCACATGGTGCCCACGCACTTCCGCCGGCTGTCCGAAGTCCCGCTCACCGGCAACGGCAAAGTGGACCGGTCCGCCCTGCGGGCAGGGGACGCCGGGGACCCGCTGTCCTCCGGCACACCCCTGCCCGGGACCGACGGCCCGGACGGGAGTGAACCGGTGGAACTCGTACTGAACCGCATCTGGTGCATGGTGCTCGCCCTGCCCGGACTCCACCGGGACCAGGACCTGTTCACCTCGGGGGCGCACTCGCTCAACACCCTGCGCGTACGGGCCAGGATCGCCGTGGCGCTGCACACCGACGTCCCCCTGCGCACCATGTTCAAGTCCCGGACCGTGGCCCAGCTGGCCCGGTCCGTGCGAGCGAACGCCGACTCCACCGACCAGATGGAGCGACGGGCCTCCGCGGTGGCGGCGCTGCCCCCGCTGGGCGACGCCGAATGGGTACGCGCGGTGACCGAACTCGACAGCGAGGCGAGGTGAGATGAGCGAGTCCTGGCAGCCCATCATCCGTGCCGGCGGGACGACGGCGCCGCTGTCGGCCGGTCAGCGGTCCCTGTGGTTCCTCGACCGGCTGGCACCGGGGACGGCCACCTACAACCTGCCCTGGATCCAGCGGCTGCGCGGCGCGCTCGACCCGGTTCTCGTGGAACGCGCCCTGCGCGGTGTGGTCCAGCGGCACGAGTCCCTGCGCACAGTGTTCTCGGCAGCCCTCGGAGAGCCGCGCCAGGTGATCCGGCCGGACGGCGACGTGCCCTTCACCGTGCGGGACCTCACCGACGGGCCGGACCCCGAGTCGCGGTCGGCGCGGCTCCTGCGTGAACTGGTACGCCGCCCCTTCGACCTGGAGAAGGGGCCGCTGCTGCGGGGCTGCCTGCTCAAGACGGGCCAGGACCAGTGGGACCTGGCGGTGGTCTTCCACCACATCGTCTGGGACGAGTTGTCCACCGCCGTCTTCGAGCAGGAGCTGGCCGAGCTGTACGACTCGGCGCGACAGGGCCGGCCGCCGGTCCTGGAACCGCTGCCGGTGAACTTCGCCGACTACGCCCGCTGGCAGCGGGAGTGGATGACCGGAGCGGGCTGCGAACGCGAACTGAAGTACTGGGAAGGGCGGTTGGCCGGCGCCCCGACGTCCCTGGCGCTGCCCGCCGACCGCCGCCGTCCCGCGACCCAGTCCTTCCGCGGCGCCACGGCCACCGTGCCCCTGCCCAGCGGTCTGCTGGACCGGGCGGGCGAGCTGGGCCGGCAGGAGGGCGCCACCGGCTTCATGGTGCTTCTGGCCGCCTTCGCCGCCCTCCTGCACCGGCACACCGGCCAGGACGACCTGGTGCTGGGTACCCCGGTGGCCGGCCGCGACCGGCTGGAGCTGGAAGGCCTGCTGGGCTATTTCGTGAACATGCTGGCACTGCGGATCGACGTCGGGGCGCAGCCGTCCTTCCGGCAACTCCTCGATCGCGTCTGCGACGGCGCACTGGAGGACTTCGAGCACCAGGACGTGCCGTTCGAAGCCGTGGTGGAGCGGGTTCTCACCGACCGGCCGGCCGGCCACTCCCCTCTGGTGCAGGTGGTCTTCGGCTGTCACACCAACAGGGGCGCGGACCGTCCGCGTCTCGCCGGGGCGGTCGGCAGCCCGCTGTCCGCCGACACCGGGACCGCCAAGTTCGATCTGATCTGGTCGGTCTGCGACGAGGACGCCGGGGCCCGGATCGAGGTCGAGTACAGCACCGACCTCTTCGACGAGTCGACCGTGGTGCGCATGGCGCGGCGCTACGTCCGGCTGCTGGAGTCGGTCATGGCCGACCCCGACGCCGGTGTCGGCGTCGTCGACCTGCTCACGGAAGAGGACCGCGCGGTGGTGCGGCCGTTGCCCGCGCCCCGGGTTCCGCACGGCGCCCGGCTGCACGAGGTGTTCGAGCGCGTGACCGCGGAACACCCCGGGAGCACCGCGGTCAGCCACGGCCGGGAGCAGCTCACCTACGCGGAGTTGAACGGGCGCGCCAACCGGCTGGCCCACTACCTCGCGTCGCGCGGCGTCGAACGCGGAGACCGGGTCGGGCTGTCGCTGGAGCGCGGCCCGGCGCAGGTGGTGGCGATCCTCGCCGTGCTCAAGGCCGGAGCGGCCTACGTCCCCGTCAACCCCGCCGACCCGGCCCCGCGGCAGGAGCTGGTCCTGGGGGACGCGCGGGTCCGGCTGGTGCTGCGTGACGAGGAGGTGGCGGGCGCAGTGGCGTCCGGGACGTGGCCGGAAGGGAACCTGGCTCTCGCCGGATCCGGCGAGGACTCCGCGTACGTGATCTTCACGTCCGGCTCCACCGGGCGTCCGAAGGGGGTGGAGGTGGCACACAGCAATGTGACCGCCCTCTTCGACGCGGTGGCCGAGAGGTTCGGCCTCGGCCCGCACGACGTGTGGACGGCGTTCCACTCCTATGCCTTCGACTTCTCCGTGTGGGAGACGTGGGGAGCCCTGCTGTACGGAGGCCGGCTGGTCGTGGTGGAGCAGGCGGTCGCCAGAGCGCCCGGCCGGTTCGCGGAACTGCTGGTACGGGAGGGGGTCACCGTCCTCAGCCAGACCCCGTCGGCGCTGGCGCAGCTCACCTCCGCCCTGGCCGCACTCCCCGCCCCGGCGGCGGACCTGCGGTGGGTCGTGCTGGGCGGCGAAGCGTTGCAGCCCCACCACGTCGACCAGTGGTTCGAGCGGGCCAAGGCGCCGGGCGCCCGGCTGTGCAACATGTACGGAATCACCGAGACCACCGTGCACGTGACCGCACACGAGATCGACTCGCCGGACTCCTTCGACCGCAGCATCATCGGCCGCCCGCTGCCGCACCTCTCGGTCGCGGTGCTCGGTCCGGACGGCGTGCCGGTACCCATCGGTGTGGTCGGGGAGATGGTGGTCGGCGGGGCCGGTGTGGCCAAGGGGTACCTCGGCAATCCCACGCTGACTGCCCGGCGGTTCATTCCCGGGCCCGTACCCCACGACGCGTCGTTGTGGTATCGCTCCGGCGACCTGGCGCGGTGGCGGGAGGACGGCACCCTGGAATACCACGGCCGCGTCGACGACCAGGTGAAGATCCGCGGGTTCCGGATCGAGCCCGGGGAGATCCGCCACGCACTCCTCGCCCACCCGGGGGTCCAGGACTGCGTGGTGGTCGCACACCAGGACCCGGACACTCCGCCGCATCTGGTCGCCTATGTGGTGGGAGAGGCCGGCTCGGCGGAGGTCCGCGCCTTCCTGGGCGGCCGGCTCTCCGGGCATCTGATCCCGTCCATCATCATGTCGCTGGACGAACTGCCTCTCACCTCCAACGGCAAAGTGGACGTGCGGGCGCTGCCCGGCCCCCGGGCCGAGCGTGAAACCGAGCGTTCCGCGCCAGAAACCGATGCGGAGCGGATGCTCGCCGGGGCCTGGCAGGAAGTACTCGGTCTGGAGGACGTCGGCAGGGACGACAACTTCTTCGCGCTCGGCGGCGATTCCATCCGCAGCGTCCAGGTGGCCGGGGCACTCCGCAACCGCGGGTACGAGCTGGATCTGGAGGCGTTCTTCACCACTCCCGTACTGGCCGAACTGGCGTCCCGGCTGCGACGCGCGGAGGAGAGCGCCGACATCGGCGACCGCACTCCGTTCGCGCTGGTCGCCCCGGGCGACCGCGCCTACCTTCCCGACGGCCTGGACGACGCCTACCCCATGACCTCCATGCAGCTCGCCATGGTCTACCACATGGAGGCCGACCCGGGGCGACGGCCGTACCAGAACGTCAACAGCTACCGGATGTCCGGCGACTTCGACGAGAAGGCCTTCGCCTCCGCCCTCCGCGAGGCAGTGCAACGGCACCCCGTCCTGCGCACCGGCTTCGATGTGGTCTCCTTCAGCCGGCCGATGCAGCTGGTCCACCATGACGTACCGGTGGACCTCGTCGTGGAAGACCTGCGTGCCCTGGAGGAGTCCGAGCAACTGGACCGGGTCACGGACTTGGCGCTGCGGGAGTGGGCGGTCCCCTTCGACCTCGCCGTCGCGCCCCTGCTGCGGGTCTTCGTGCAGCGCCTGGCCGAGGACCTGTACCAGCTCACCCTGGTCGAGCACCATGCGATCCTGGACGGCTGGAGCTTCACCTCGCTCTTCGCCGAACTGCTTCAGCGGCACGCGGCGCTGCGCGACGAGCCGACGAGCCCTCCCGCGCCGGCGCCCTCCTCCCTCTTCCGGGAGTACGTCGCCCTGGAGGCAGCGGCCAAAGAATCCCAGGCGTCCCGGGAGTTCTGGGAACGGCGCGTGTCCGGGGTGCGGCCCACCCGGCTGGGCACCATGCGGCACGACGAGGGACGCGGGGCCGACGCGGGCGTATTGGAGTGCACCCTCCCGGCCGCGCTGGCCGCCCAGGTTCCGGCGTTCGCCGCGGCCCACGGGGTCGGTCCGAAGAGCGTCGCGCTGGCCGCACATGTGGCGGCGATCTCCCGGCTGGCCCGGGGCCATGAGGTGGTGACCGGGCTGACCGTCAACGGCAGGCTGGAGGACGGGGCCGGTACGGAAGCCCTCGGCGTCTTCCTGAACACCGTCCCGCTGCGCTTCCTGCTCGGCGGGGCGACCTGGAGCTCCCTGGTGCGGGAGGCGCACCGGCAGGAGAGCGAGATCACGCCGCACCGCAGGGTTCCGTACGGCGACATCGCCCGGTACCTGACCGATCCCACCCTGGACTGCAGCTTCACCTTCAACCGCTTCCACGCCCTGGGGACCCTCTCGTCCGCGCAGACCAGCATCGTGGACCAACGGCTCGGCGTGGAGCCGACGGTGCGCCGGGAGCCCAACCACTTCGCGCTGAACGTGACCTTCGTACAGGACCCGTCCTCCGACCGGTCGATGCTGATCGTGGACAGCGCGGACAGCACGCTCGCCGACCGGCAGCTGCACGGCTACGTCACCGACTTCTTCGCGGCGATCCAGCAGATGGCCGAACTACCGGATGGCTCCGTCACCACGTGGCGGGGCGGAGAGAGGCACCCATGAACGATCCACAACCACCGGAGCAGTGCACCGTGGTGGTCAACGACGCCGGCCAGTACTCGGTGTGGTCCGCCCACAGAGCGGTGCCCGGAGGCTGGCGCGAGATCGGCTTCCGGGGCGACCGGGACCGCTGCCTCGACCACGTCGAGAACGTATGGGAAGGGCCTCGTCCCGCCACGCCCCGACCCGTCTGATCCGTCCACCGCGCCACAGGAGGGGAGGAGTAGCTGATGTTCCGCAACACGGCCTTCCGGCTGCTCTTTCTCGGCCAGGTGCTGACCAGCTTTGCCGGGAACGCGCTCTTCCTCTCTCTCGGTGTGTGGGCCAAGGATCTGACCGGGAGCAACACCGCCGCCGGGCTGGTGTTCTTCTTCGTGACGCTGCCCGTGGTCTGCGGCCCGTTCATCGGCCATGTCGTCGACCGCTTCCACCGGCGGTCGGTGCTGATGGTGGCGTGCGGCTCGACAACGGCCCTGGTCACGCTTCTCCTGCTGGTGCACTCGGCGCACCGGATGTGGCTGGTGTATGTCGTCGCCGCCGGTTACGGAGTCGCCGCCATCTTCGTCCGCGCGGCCCAGGCGGGTCTCATCAAGACCCTGATCCCTCCGCAGGACCTGGCCGCCGCCAACGCGTACCTCAGGTCCGCCGGCGACGCGCTGCGGGTGGTGAGCCCGCTGGTCGGAGTCGGCGTCTACGCGGTCACCGGCGGCCCGGTTCTCGCCGGCCTGGTCGCCGGCCTGTACGTCCTGGCCCTGGTGGTCTTCCGTCTCCTGCCGAGGACGCGGGAGACCGCCGAGGGGACGCGCAGGGAGGAGCTGTCCCTGCGCCGCCTCGGTGCAGGGCTCCGGCACCTCTGGTCCCACACGCCGCTCGCGGTCATGACGGCGGCCATCTCCGCAGCCTTCTGCGTGCTCGGCTTCTTCGACAGCACCGACTTCGCGGTGGTGCAGGACAGCCTGCACCGCGCCCCGTCCTTCTTCTCCGTGCTGACCAGCGTCCAGGGGGGCGGCAGCATCGTGGGCGGGCTCACCGCGGCCCTGCTGATCCGACGGCTCGGTGAGCACCGGACGGCCGGAATCGGGCTGGCGGTCATGGCCTTCGGGGCGCTCGGCATGACCCGGACCGGCCTGGCGGTCGTCCTCGGCGCTTTCGTCCTGTTCGGCGTCGGAGTCCCCTGGCTCGCCGTCGGCTACAGCACCGCCTGGCAACGGCACACTCCGGGACCGCTGATCGGCCGCGTCTCCACCGCGGCCGACCTGTCCATGCTCGGGCCCCAGGCAGCCTCGGTCCTGCTCGGTGCCGTACTGATCGGGTCCGTTCCGTACCGCGTTCTGCTGCTGTTCTGCTGCGTCGTCCTGCTGGGAGCCGGCATCGCTCTGCTGGTCACCCATGACCGGCCGTCGGACCGGGCCCCGGACGCAGGGACACCGTCGTCTCCGGCCGACAGTGGGCCGGACGACCGCGCACCCCGCAACAGGCAGACGGAACACACCACTTGACGACCTCCGAAACCCCCGACCAAGGAGTGAACATGTCGCGTCAGAAGGGCACAGGACCCGGAGCTTTCAGCCCCGAGGGAGACCCGGTCGAGCTCTACTCGATCCTGCGCGCCGGCCGAACGCCACAGGTGGTG
Organism: Streptomyces sp. NPDC059398; assembly: GCF_042751845.1. Lineage (NCBI taxonomy): Bacteria > Bacillati > Actinomycetota > Actinomycetes > Kitasatosporales > Streptomycetaceae > Streptomyces > Streptomyces sp. NPDC059398. Next base: position 39,733 of record NZ_JBHYWP010000038.1, read on the forward strand.
GACGGCGCGCTGCCCCGCCGGGCCTCTGTACTGGAACTCGGGGCAGGCACCGGACGGCTCACCCACCCGCTCGTCGCCCTGGGACACCAGGTCGTAGCGGTCGACCACAGCGCCGAGATGCTGGCCAAGGTCGAGGGAGCGGAAACCGTCCACGCCGAGATACCGGGACTGGACCTCGGACGGACCTTTGACTCCGTGGTGCTCGGCTCCTGCCTGGTCAACCTCACGGACGCGGAGGTGCGCTACGAGATGATGGCGACGGCCAGGCGCCATGTGCGCCCCGGCGGAAGCGTACTGATCGAACGGGCCCTGCCCGAGTGGTTCACCGGTGTCGGCGAGCCCCGGGTATGGGACGACATCACCGCCACCCTCCTCCGGGTGGAGCAGCTCACTCCCGATCTGCTGCGCGCGCTGATGGAGTACCGCTGGCAGGGCCGGCGCTGGACGCACCTGCAGATCGTCCAGTTCCTCGACGACAACACGCTGGACACCTATCTCAACGCGGCCGGGCTGCGCCGCAAGGAGTGGGTCACCGAGGACACCTCCTGGCTCACCGCCTCCCCGGTCGGCTGACCGTTCCCCCCTCACCACGCGACGGACCTCACCACACGAGAGCGAGGCGTCATGTCCGCTTCCCGAACGGCCCCCCGAATCGAGGGGGACTGGTTCTGGCTGCCGTCTCCCCGCCCGCACGCCGCCGTCCGGCTGTTCTGTTTCCCGCACGCCGGTGGTGATGCCACCGCCTTCACCTCGCTCGGACGGCTCCTGCCCGAGGAGATCGAGCTGTGGGGGGTGCGCATGCCCGCGCGCGGCGGGCGTGCCCGGGACCGCCACCCGGAGAGCTTCGACGCACTGGTCGGCGCGATCAGCGAGGCGGCGCTGCCCCACCTCGACCGGCCGTACGCCGTACTCGGCCAGAGCATCGGCGCGCTGGTCGGCTACGAGGTGGCCAGGAAGCTGGCCGCTCACCTGTCCCCTGCCGCCTGCTTCGTCATCGGATTCGCACCCCCGCACACCTGGCGGGAACCCCCCGGAGCCGGGGGCGAGGCCGACGTCCGGGAACTGGCCGACTTCATGCTCCGCAACGACGAGCGCGCCGGCGCGGTGGTCACCCATCCGGCGCTGCGGGAGATGGTGCAGGGGGTGCTGCGGGCGGACATGGGCCTCGCCCGCACCTACCGGGACCCGGGTCTCGGGCCGCTGGCCTGCCCCGTCAAGGCCATCCTCGGGGCCGACGACGAGGCGGTCTCCGCAGCCGAGATGGAGGAGTGGAAACGCTGCTCCACCGGCGACGGCCGCGGGCTCGACGTGCTGCCGGCCGGTCACCTCGTGCTCCAGTCCGGCGAGACGGCCGTGCAGCAGGTGGCAGCGATCGTCCAGGACCTCCTGCTGATGCCCCTTTACCAGTGAGCGGCTCGCCGGCCACGGGCCGACGTCCTTCCCCTCAACCGATGCCAGCAGCCCTAGGAGCAGCATGAACACGGCAACCACGACGACCGCGCTGCCCGACCTCACCGATCCTGCCTTCTGGTCCCGCGAGGACAGCCACTCCGTCCTCCGCGAGCTGCGCCTCCGGGCGCCGCTGTGGCGACTGGAGACGGAGTCGGAGGGTCCGCTGTGGTGCGCGCTGTCCTACGCGTTGGCCGGTGAGGTACTGGGCGACGCGAACCGGTTCAGCTCGGAGCGCGGGTCGCTGCTGGGCACCGGCACCGACCGGGCGCCCGCCGGTGCGGGGAAGATGATGGCCCTCACCGATCCCCCGCGCCACCGCGAACTGCGGGGACTGGTGCTGCCCTTCTTCTCCAAGCGGAAGGCGGCCGAACTCACCGAACGCGTGGCCGGCCTGACCCGCCAGGTGGTGCGCACCGCGTTGGAGGCGGAGGAGACCGACTTCGTCAGGGACATCAGCACGGCGGTTCCGCTGACCGTCATGTGTGATCTGCTCGGGGTCCCGGACGAGGACCGGGACCACGTGGTGCACATGTGCGACAGGGCCTTCCTCGGCAGAACTCCGGAGGAACGGGCCGAGGCACACCAGCAGTTGCTGCCCTACCTTTTCTCACTGGGCCTGCGCCGCCAGAGCGACCCCAGGGACGACATCATCAGCACACTGGTCACCCACACGGTGAACGGCCGTCGGATGCCCCTGGACGAGGCACTGCTCAACTGCGACAACATCCTGGTCGGAGGCGTACAGACCGTACGTCACACCGCCACCATGGCCATGCTCGCGCTGACCCGGCATCCGCACGCCTGGCAGGCGATGCGGGAGGACGGATACGACCCGGAGCCCGGCGTCGAGGAACTGCTGCGCTGGACCTCGGTGGGCCTGCACGTGCTGCGCACGGCCAGGGTGGACACCGAACTCGCCGGACAGCGCATCCGGGCAGGAGACCGCGTGGTGGTCTGGACGCCGGCGGCCAACAGGGACGAGACGGAGTTCGAGGACCCCGACCGGCTGCGGCTCGACCGCACCCCCAACCGGCATGTGGCCTTCGGCTGGGGGCCGCACTACTGCATCGGGGCACCCTTGGCCCGGGTGGAGCTGGCCTCGCTCTTCGGAGCGCTCACGGAGGCCGTCGAACGGGTCGAGGTGCTGCGACCGCCGGTACCCAACCGCTCCATCATCAACTTCGGGCTCGACTCCCTCACCGTCAGGCTGCACCCGCGCGGCGGAACCGACTGACCGGCAACGCCCTGATGGGTGAGCCCTGTTGGTCCCTCTCCTCCCCCGGGGCAGTGAGACCGTGCCGTCAGGCGGTCGAGGCAGCCGTCGCGCCGCGCCTGCTCACAGCAGCCCGAGTGACTCCAGCGCCCGGCGCTGGTCCGGTGCCGGGTCGGTCGGCCAGTAGACGTAACAGACCCCGCCCGTGCCGGAGACGACGGCGCCGGACGCGTTGTACCGCTTGGTGCGGAGCCAGATGTTCTCCCACTCGGCGCGCCGGTACACATGGCGGACCGCCTTGTCGTCCGGCGACGCCGGGTCGTTGGCGATCACGTCGCCGTCGGCCGTGAAGCCGATGACCGTCATCAGATGGCCCGATGTGCCGTAACCGGCGCCGGTCAGCTCGTCCTTGAGGAAGGACTGCGAGGTGATGACCGGGATGCCCACCCTGATCAGGGTCTCCAGGTCGGTGAGCGAACCCAGCCGGGTGACCACGGCGCTCATGGACTCGTACGTCGCCGCGTAGGCGGCGTTGAAGGGCCAGTTGCCGCATCCCTCGTACTGGAAGTCGTAGGTGTAGCGGGCCGCCTGGCAGACCTCGGGGTCCGCGTACGACGGATCGATCCAGGCCATTTCGGCGGCGGTGGGTCCGCGGCCCCAGTACTTGATGATCATCGAGGACGAGGTGGGGCTGCACCACGCCTCGCCGCCGTTGTCGTACTGCGGGTACTGGCCCGCGTGGATGTCCTGCGAGAAGCGCGGGACGGTCAGCTCCCTGGAGAGCCCCGGCACCGACGGCGGGACGGTGAACCGGTCGGGGATGTCCGATGCCATCGCCCCGACCCGCCGGACCGTGGGCGTCAGCCGGGTGCCCGGGGTGCGGTACAGCGTCAGCCGGAGGCGGTAGGAGACCAGCCGCAGTCCGCTCGCCGCGTCGCCGATGGCGAAGGTGTCGGTCGAGATGGAGCTCTTGCCGTCGCCCTGGCCGTCGAGGGAGGTGCGCCGGATGTCCGTGTCACCGGAGGCCCAGCGGCCCATCACGTACCAGGGCGTCTCGGTTCCGTCGCTGTAGCTGCCGCGCAGCTCGACCTGGATCCAGGTGCCCGCCGGGGTGTGCGCGTTCCAGGAGGCGACGGCCTCGGTGGCCGGGACGCGTGAGCGGTGCACCCGGGAGGTCCACGTCGCGTACTCCCAGGTGGCGCTCTTCCCGGTGTGCGGATCGGTGTAGTCGGTGCGGCCCGCCGGAACACCGATGACCAGTCCGGAGTGGCGGCCGTGCAGAGCGGTGGTGCCGTCGGCGGCGCCGGAGCGCCAGTCGGAGTACGAGGCCCAGACGCTGTTGTCCACGAGCGGGGTCACACGGCTCCCCCCTGGGGCCTGCGGGGTGCGCGAGGCGGCCCGCGCGGCGTTCGGTGCGGAAGGGGCGGCGACCGCCGGTGCGGCGGCGCCCGCGGCGGCAGCGGCGGCGGCGACCGCCGCAGCGAGGACGGTTCTGCGCGGAGTGGTACTGGTCACGTGGGTGGACCCCCGGTCGGATGCGGATGGGGCGGCGGCTGCACGGCAGTGGGGCAACTATCCGGCTCCCGGCGAGTTTCTGCCAGTGATTCACCTCCCCCTCCTGCGACCAATATTGGTCTCTACCACTGGCGTGACCTGCGGCACCGCCCACTGCTCCTAGGCTGTCCTCATGGAAGACCTCGACCGGATGGCCGCCGCCGTCCACGCACGGCCCGTCTCCTGCGGGCCCGTTCGGCTGATCGCGGTCGACGGCCACGCGGGCTCGGGGAAGAGCACGTTCTCGGCCAGGCTCGCCGCGGCCCTGGGCTCGGCCCCCGTACTCCATCTGGATGATCTCGCCACCCACCAGGAGCTGTTCGCCTGGACCGGGCGGCTGCGCGCGCAGGTGCTCGCGCCGTTCACCCGCGGCGAGGCCGCCCGGTACACGCCGTACGACTGGACGCTGCGCCGCTTCGGCCCCGAGCGGATCCTGGAACCCACTGACGTCGTCATTGTCGAAGGGGTGGGCGCGGGCCGGCGCGCCCTGCGCCCGTATCTGGCGCAGCTGCTCTGGATGGACCGGGGCGCCGACGCGTCCTGGGAACGGGGCCGCCACCGCGACGGGCCGGCGCTGCGGGACTTCTGGGACGGGTGGACAGCGGCGGAGACCCGGCACTTCGCCGGGGACCCTTCCCGGCCATTCGCGGATCTGCTGGTACGTGAGTGCGACGGGGGTTACGCGTGGTCCCCGGGTCCTTCAGTGACCGCGTGAGCGATCCATGCGGTCACACACAGTCATGACCTCTCCGCAGGACCTGCACCCGGCGGAAAACCGCCCTTCCCGTGCTTCAACTCCGCTTGACCCAGGGCCCGTACAGGTCTTACGTTCTCAATGTGCGGCTTTTCGAAGTCGCCGCAGACGCGAAGCCCCCGGTTGTTCCCCCGTGATCGGGGGCTTCGTTCTGCCCATACCCTCCCCAACCGGACGTCCAGCCTCTCTGATCGCTCACCCTCGGTCACCGTGAGCGATCCCCTCCCCCAGGCAGCAGGTGCTCCGGCACCCTTCGGTACGGGGCCTCTGCGCAGGTACGATGCCCTTCGGGCGGCGCCGGTCAATTCCCGTCCGCTGCACAGCGGTTCACAGGTCGCCGGGCGCCGGGCCCGGCGGCACGGTACGGGGGCACGGTCTGTGGGGGACGTGATGGACTTCGGCACGCAGGGCTCGCACGCCCCGGCCGATCTCGCCTGGCTGCGGGGCGTGGACGCCTACACGATGGGGGCGTATCCGCAGGCGGAGGAGGAGTTCCGGGCCGCGGTCCGGCTCGATCCGGGGATGGCGGACGGCTGGCTCGGACTGCATGCGCTGCGGGTGGACACCACCACCGCCCTCCTGCGGATGTTCCGGCACCGGGAGCGGTTCGGCGAACAGCGCTCCCGGCTGCGCCGCACCCTCAACTCCTGGTACTGGCTGGGCTGGTGGGTGCAGCCGGTCCTGGAGAGCCCGCGCGATCTGCTGCTGGCGCACGCCTCGCACTGGCTGGACGGACGGCATGTGCCGGAGCTGGACCGGGCGCTGGCCGGGCTGCCGCCGGTCGACACCGATCCGCAGGTGCGGTTCCTGCACGCCTGCCGCGCCTACCTCGCCAAGGACTGGGAGCGGCTGGTGCGTCACACCGCCTCGCTGGTCGACGATCCGGTCCTGGGAATCGAGGCGGGCCTGTTCGGCGGGATGGCACGGGTGCGTCTGGAGATGTACGGGCAGGCCGAACCGCTGCTCTCCGCCGCGCTGATGCGCTGCCGCAGCGAGCAGCCGCAGCGCAAGGAGCTGCGCTACTGGCTCGCCCGCGCCCACGAGGGGACCGGGCGCAGCGCGGCGGCCCTGCCGCTGTACCGGGCGGTGCACCGGGTGGATCCCGCGTTCATGGACACCGCAGCCCGGCTCGCCGCGATCGCCGAGGGCGACGGGTTCGACGACGCGGTGGACTACGCCGCGGTCTCGCTGGCCGGGGCCGGGCAGGACGCTGTGGACGGTCAGGCCGACGGCGTCCTGGTGGAGGGCGACCCGGTTGAGGGGCGGGACCCGCGGCCCGGGGGCCCGGGGAGCCCCGCGGGCGATCCGCTCGGCGGCCCGGACCCGCTGTCCGGCGCCGTACGGGACCGGGACCGGGCCCCGGCAGAGCAGTTCCCGCCGGATCTGCCGGCCGGGCCCGCCGACCCCGAGCTGCTGGCGTGCGCACTGGACGAGCTGGAGCGCATGGTCGGCCTCGAACCGGTGAAGCGTCAGGTCAAAGCGCTGTCGGCGCAGCTCAACATGGCCCGGCTGCGGGCCGCTCAGGGGCTGCCGGTGCAGCCGCCGAAGCGCCACTTCGTCTTCTCGGGCCCCTCGGGCACCGGCAAGACGACGGTGGCCCGCATCCTCGGCCGGGTGTTCTACGCCCTCGGGCTGCTCGGCGGTGAGCATCTGATCGAGGCTCAGCGCGCCGATCTGGTGGGCGAGTTCCTGGGCCAGACGGCCGTGAAGGCCAATGAGCTGATCGACTCCGCGCTCGGCGGGGTGCTCTTCGTGGACGAGGCGTACAGCCTCTCCAACTCCGGCTACAGCAAGGGCGACGCCTACGGCGACGAGGCCCTCCAGGTCCTGCTGAAGAGGGCCGAGGACAACCGCGACCACCTGGTGGTCATCCTGGCCGGCTACCCCGAGGGCATGGACCGCCTCCTCGCCACCAACCCGGGGCTCTCCTCACGCTTCACCTCCCGGGTCGACTTCCCGAGCTACCGGCCGCTGGAGCTGACCGCCATCGGCGAGGTGCTGGCCACCGAGAACGGCGACGTGTGGGACGAGGAGTCGCTGGACGAGCTGCGCTCGATCGCCGGTCATGTGGTGGACCAGGGGTGGATCGACGAGCTGGGCAACGGCCGGTTCCTGCGCACGCTGTACGAGAAGAGCTGCGCGTACCGGGACCTGCGCCTGACCGGTTACGCGAGCACGCCGGGCCGGGACGATCTGTCGACGCTGCGGCTGCCGGATCTGATGCAGGCGTACGGGGAGGTGCTCTCGGGGCGGGGACCGGTCGGCCGCGGGCAGCAGGAGCCGCCGCTCTGACCGGGCCCCGTCCCGGAGCGGGGACGCCAGGCGATTCCGGGAAACGGACTGCCGCCGACTGCCGCCCCAGCCGTGGTGCCGACGCGCACCGCCTCAGCTGTCGGCCCCACACCGTCCCGCGACCGGTCTCCGGCCGGCCGGCTCGGAAAGGGATTCGGCTCGGGCGTCACGCGAGCGGCCTGAGCCACCACAAGAGGAAACCGCCGAGCAGGAGGGTCAGGCACACAGCGAGGTTGGTCCGCCGGTAGAGGACGAACAGCGCGACGAACTCACGGATCGTCGCGCTGGGCCAGAAGTACGCGGCTGTCGGCGCTCCCACGACATGCCCTCTCACCCCTGCCCTGCGGGCCGACACAGCGGCGCGGAAGGCGTGGTAGTTGCTGGTGACGATGGTGCACCGGTAGTCCGGGCGTGCCTTCTCCATGATCTCCGCGCTGAACCGGAGGTTCTCGTCGGTGCTCGCCGACCGGTCCTCACGCTCGATCGCGGCGGCTGGGATCCCGCACCCGACGAGGTAGTCGGCCATCGCGTGCGACTCGGGCACCTTCTCGTCGGGGCCCTGCCCGCCGGAGACGAGCAGCACGGGCCTTCGTCCCCGTGCCACCAGCCGTTCGTAGACCTTGCGTCCCCGGTCGAGCCGGTTGGTCAGCAAGGGCGGCGGCGTCACTCCACCGGCCAGCCCCGAGCCGAGCACCACCACGTAGTCGGCCTTGCGGGGGATGTACAGCCGCCCGTAGACAAACGCGTATCCGAGGTAGCAGAGGAACAGAAAGCCGGTGTAGCCGGCCAGGGCCGCAACGGTCGCCGCCACGACCAGCAGGGTGCGCTGCTGCGTGACCGCCGCTGTGGCCAGAAGGGCCAGCACGCACAGCAGCGCTGTCCCGGAGAGCAGGGACAGCAGATTCCCCGGGCTCGCCCCCTCCTTGCGCACCATGACCACTCCGTTGGCGAGCAGACAGCAGGCGAGCGTGACGATGCCGAGTGCGAGCAGGACCACCAGCGCTGCTGCGACGTCCTTCGCGAGGACCGGGCGGTCCCGGGAGAACTCGACCAGCAGCGCCGCGGAGGCGAGGACGAGCGAGAGCCCGAGCAGAACGGCGTTGCCGATCCGGCGGCGGTCCCCCAGCACCCGGACACAGAACAGCAGGAGGAGCAGCGCCGCCGGTAGGTAGATCAGCATGTCGCACAGGCTATGCGGCGTAGCTGAGGACCCGGCGGGGGGACTGGAGGCCGCCGCTCACTCCCTCTCGCTCCCCGGTGAAGGCTGGGTGAAGCGGCGGAGCCGGTGGCGACCCCGGGGCCGCCGGGTTGTGGCATCCTCAGGCGGCCGCGGCAACCGGCGGTTGCTCGGGCACGATGACGAGGAACGAGTCGGATTCCAGGTCCATCACCACTTCGGCGGGAATCCCCTCACCGCGCCGCTCGGCCGCATAGGCTTCCGCGGGCCATACGCCACGCGGGGCTCCCGCCGGGAACGACCGAAGGATTTCACCACTCATGACGAGCCTCCCGCGCTCACACCGTCCCGTCCGGGGCCGATGAGGATCTGTCCCTCGCCTTCCCCTCATCGCGCGGTGAACACCCCCGGGCCGAGCGGAAGTCCGAGCACGCAGAGGGGGGCCAACATCTGTTGTCCGGCCCTCTCGACTGGCGTCTGGTCTGGTCGTCGGCCGTTCCGCACGCGTCGGAAACGCTCGTCATCAATGCGGCCGGACCGTGTCCGGCCGGTCGTAACGGGCCCATGACGACCGGCCGGACAGGACCTACCCCGCCAGTGCCTGCTCGGTGCGGTCGGTGCGCGGCTCCGACACCCGGGTCACCTGCGGCGCCGGGACTTCCCGGTGCGCCGGGTCCCGTACCTCACCGACCAGCTTCTCCAGCACGTCCTCCAGCGCCACCAGTCCGAGTATCCGTCCCGATCCGTCGGCCACCTGGGCCAGGTGGGTGGCCGCGCGCCGCATCACGGTCAGCGCGTCGTCCAGCGGCAGCTCCGCGCGGAGTGTCGCCATCGGGCGCCAGACCTGCTGGGGGACGGCCCGTTCCCGGTCCTCCAGGTCGAGCACGTCCTTGACGTGCAGATAGCCCATGAAGGCGCCGCTGTCCGCGCACACCGGGAAGCGCGAGTAGCCGGTACGCACGGTCAGCTCCTCGATGGCCAGGGGGGTGACCGAGGGGGCGACCGTGATCAGGTCGGCGCGGGCGATCAGCACCTCCGCGATCGGTGTGCTGCCGAGCTCCAGGGCGTCCTCCAGGCGCTCCTGCGCCTCCGAGTCGAGCAGTCCGGCCTGGCCCGAGTCCTCGACGAGCCGGTTGAGCTGCTCGCTGGTGAAGACCGCCTCGACCTCGTCCTTGGGCTCGACACCGAAGAGCTTCAGCACCAGCCGGGCGCAGGCCCCGAGTGCGACGGTCACCGGGCGGCAGAGCCGGGCGAAGCCCACGAGTCCGGGGCTGAGCCAGAGCGCGGTCCTCTCGGGTGCGGCCATCGCGAGGTTCTTCGGGACCATCTCGCCGATGACCAGGTGCAGCGAGACCACGAGCGCCAGGGCGATCGCGTACCCCAGGGGGTGGACGAGCCCGTCGGGCAGCCGGACCGCCTGGAAGACCGGTTCGAGCAGCCGGGCCACGGTCGGCTCGGCGACGGCGCCCAGGGTCAGCGAACAGACGGTGATGCCGAACTGGGCGGCCGCCATCATCCGGGGCAGGTTCTCCAGGCCGTACAGCACCTTGCGGGCCCGTGCGGAGCCCTCGGCGGCCAGCGGCTCGACCTGGCTGCGGCGTACGGAGACGAGCGCGAACTCGGCGCCGACGAAGAAGCCGTTGGCGAGCACCAGGGCGGCGGCGAAGAGCAGTTGGAGGAGGCTCATCGCGCGCCCTCCATGACCGGCGCCTGCACATCGGCGGTGCGCACGAGACGCACCCGCTCGGCGCGGTAGCGCTCGACCCTGCGGACCGAGAGCCGCCAGCCGGGCAGTTCGGCCCGGTCGCCCGGGGCGGGAATGCGTCCCAGCAGATCGGCGACGAGTCCGGCGACGGTCTCGTACGGGCCTTCGGGGACCTCAAGACCTATCCGCCGCAAGGTGAGGACCCGGCAGCTGCCGTCGGCCTCCCAGGCGGGGTTGCCGTCCTCGGCGGGGGCCGCGGACAGCTCGGGGCGGTCGGCGTCGGCGCCGTCGTGCTCGTCCCTGACCTCCCCGACCAGCTCCTCGACGATGTCCTCCAGGGTGACGACACCGGCGGTGCCGCCGTACTCGTCCACCACCACGGCGATGGGCTGCTCGGTGCGCAGCCGCTCCAGGAGCTGCTGTACGGGCAGGGTCTCGGGGACCAGGAGCGGGGCGACCGCGACCCGTCCCACCGAGGTCCGGTGCCGGTCCTGGACCGCCACGGCCAGCGCGTCCTTCAGATGGACCATGCCGACGACCTCGTCGATGCGCTCCCGGTAGACGGGGAAGCGGGAGAGGCCGGTGGCGCGGGTGAGGTTCAGTACGTCGGCCGCCGTCGCCGACGACTGGAGCGCGCTGACCTTCACCCGGGGGGTCATGACGTGCTGGGCGGTGAGTCCGGCCAGCGAGAGGGTCCGTACGAAGAGGTCCGCCGTGTCCTGCTCCAGCGTGCCGGCCTGCGCCGAGTGGCGGGCCAGCGAGACGAGTTCACCGGGGGTGCGGGCCGAGGCCAGTTCGTCGGCGGGCTCGACGCCGAGCGCCCGTACCAGCCGGTTGGCGACGGTGTTCAGCAGCGTGATCACCGGCCGGAACGCGGTCGAGAAGAGATGCTGGGGGCCGGCGACGAACCGGGCCACGTGGAGCGGCCTGGAGACCGCCCAGTTCTTGGGGACCAGTTCGCCGAGGACCATCTGCACGGCGGCGGCGAGCATCATGCCGAGCACCACGCTGATGCCGGACACGGCCCCTTCGGGCAGTCCGGTGGCGCCCAGCGGCCCGTCGAGCAGCTGCGCGAGTGCGGGCTCGGCGAGCATGCCGACCACCAGCGAGGTGATGGTGATGCCGAGCTGGGTGCCGGAGAGCTGGAAGGAGAGTTCCCGCAGGGCGCGCACGACGGTGCGGGCCCGGCGGTCGCCTTCGGCGGCGGCGCGTTCGGCGTCCGGCCGCTCCACGGTGACGAGGCCGAATTCGGCCGCGACGAAGAATCCGTTGGCGAGAATCAGAAGGAAGGCCGCTCCGAGGAGCAGAAGGGGAATGGTCATGCCGCCGCCTCCAGGAGGGGGGCGGCGCACGTACTACCGGATGATCCGTCCATTGCTGGAAGGAATCACTCCTCATGTCGCAGGGGGTGCCCCGCGGACCACCAGGTCACAGAATGCGGGGCGGGGCGCACCCGGCGCCCCGCCCCAGAATAATCAAACAGCGGCCCGATGCGTCAGTGGCCCGGTCGCCGCACCCGCCGCATGGGCGGGCTCCGCTACTCCCCGGGTGTACTCCGTTCGGTGGCCGCCGGGCCCCGTGAGTCCGCCAGGGCGCGCAGGGCGCGGGCGTCCCGGATGGCCTGGGCCTTGCCGATACCGGGCTGGATGCCGAGTGCGGGGAGGCTGGTGCCGTCGCTGAGGTCGAGGAAGACCCAGGCGTCGCCGGGCCGCAGATTGACGTGCAGGATCTCCGGCCAGGCCAGCCGGCGCCTGGATGTGAGATTGACGACGGTGACGCCGTCCTGGTCCGCGACGACCTTGGGGCGGCTGAGCAGCGCCAGCACACCGAAGAAGATCCCCGCGGTGAGAATGAAGGAGACGCGTTCACCGGGCGTCAGGGTCTCCAGCATCAGGGCGACGACGGTGAGGACGACGAACATGACCGTCCCCACGGACAGCAGCACCACCCGGGTGCGGGTCGGCCTGAAGGTGACCGGGAGGGCGGGGAGTTCGGGGGCGGTCATGTTCCGTGCGTCCTTCGTGCTGGTCAGAGACGGCAGGCCGGTCAGAGACGGCAGGCGTGGATGGCCGTGGTGAGGATGGCGCGGGCGCCGAGTGCGTAGAGGTCGTCCATGATCCGCTGGGCCTCCTTCGCCGCGACCATCGAGCGGACGGCGACCCATCCCTCATGGTGCAGCGGGGAGACGGTCGGCGACTCCAGGCCGGGGGTGAGGGCCACGGCCTGCTCCAGGTGCTCGACCCGGCAGTCGTAGTCCATCATCACGTAGCTCCGGGCCACCAGGACGCCCTGGAGACGGCGGAGGAACTGCTGCACCTTGGGCTCGTCGGTCGCGGCGCCGGTCCGGCGGATGACGACGGCCTCGGACTGCATGATCGGCTCGCCGATCACTTCGAGTCCGGCGTTGCGCAGCGAGGTGCCGGTCTCGACGACGTCCGCGATGACCTGGGCGACGCCCAGCTCGATGGCCGTCTCGACGGCGCCGTCGAGGTGGACGACGGAGGCGTCGACGCCCTGGTCGGCGAGGGCCTTGGCGACGATTCCCTCGTACGAGGTGGCGATCGTCATGCCGCCGAAGTCCTCCGGGCCCTTCGCGGTGCCCGGCCGGGTGGCGTACCGGAAGGTCGAGCGGGCGAAGCCGAGCCGGAGGATCTCCTCGGCCTCGGCGCCGGAGTCGAGCAGCAGGTCACGGCCGGTGATGCCGATGTCGAGCTTGCCGGAACTGACGTAGATCGCGATGTCGCGGGGGCGGAGGTAGAAGAACTCGACCTGGTTCTCCGGGTCGACCAGGACCAGTTCCTTGGACTCCTTGCGCTGCTGGTAGCCGGCCTCATGGAGCATCGCCATCGCAGGCCCGGAGAGAGAACCCTTGTTGGGGACGGCGATGCGCAGCATGAGGTCGGCTTCCTTCGTGCGGAGTGGCGGGGCTGGGGCGGGGTGCTGGGTGTACGGAGAGAGTGCGGGCGTGCGGCAGGGGTCAGGGACGGGGCCCGGAGACGCGGCTCGGCGCCCCGGCTCCGGAATGCGGCTCAGAGATGGGCGTAGACGTCGTCGAGTGAGATCCCACGGGCGACCATCATCACCTGGACGTGGTACAGCAGCTGCGAGATCTCCTCGGCGGCGGCCTCCTTGCCCTCGTGCTCGGCTGCCATCCAGACCTCGGCTGCCTCCTCGACGACCTTCTTGCCGATGGCATGCACGCCCTTGCCCACCAGTTCGGCGGTACGGGAAGTGGAGGGGTCGCCGTTGGCGGCCTTGAGCTGGAGCTCGGAGAAGAGCTCTTCGAAGGTTTTGTTCGCCATGATGCTGCTAAGAGTACGGGGTCGCCGTCTCCACTCAGCGCCAGGGTTCGCTGACCGTCCGCAGTGTGGTCGCGGTGGCGACGGCCGCGGTGACCGCTTCGTGCCCCTTGTCCTCGTGGGAGCCTTCGAGGCCCGCCCGGTCCAGCGCCTGGTCCTCGGTGTCGCAGGTCAGCACCCCGAAACCGATCGGGACGCCGGTCTCGACGGAGACCTGGGTGAGGCCGACCGTGACGCCCTGGCACACATAGTCGAAGTGCGGAGTGCCGCCCCTGATGACCACGCCGAGGGCGACGATCGCATCGTAACCGCGGCCCGCCAGGACCTTGGCGACCACCGGGAGTTCGAAGCTGCCCGGGACCCGCAGCAGAGTCGGTTCGTCGATCCCCAGCTCGCCCAGTGCGCGCAGCGCGCCGTCGACGAGTCCGTCCATGACCTTCTCGTGCCACTGGGCCGCGATGACGGCCACGCGCAGGTCGCCGCAGTTCTTCACGGTGAGTTCGGGTGCGCCCTTGCCGCTCATGTCTGTCTCTCCCTTTGCTTCTTACTGGTTGCCGCAGGCGGACGTGGTGTCCAGCCAGGGCAGGTCGTGTCCCATCCGGTCCCGCTTGGTGCGCAGATACCGGATGTTGTGCTCGTCAGCCTGGACGGGCATGGCCTCCCGGCCGGTGACGTCCAGGCCGTACCGGACGAGGGCGGCGGTCTTCTCGGGGTTGTTGGTCATCAGCCGCAGGCTGCGCACCCCGAGGTCGGTGAGGATCTGGGCCCCTGCGCCGTAGTCGCGGGCATCGGCGGGCAGCCCCAGTTCCAGGTTGGCGTCCAGGGTGTCGCGGCCGCGCTCCTGGAGCTCGTAGGCGCGCAGCTTGGACAGCAGTCCGATGCCGCGCCCCTCGTGGCCGCGCAGATAGACGACGACACCGCGGCCCTCGGCGGTGATGCGCTCCATGGAGGCGTCCAGCTGGGGGCCGCAGTCGCAGCGCAGCGAGTGGAAGATGTCACCGGTGAGGCACTCGGAGTGGACCCGCACCAGGACGTCTTCGCCGTCCCCGATCTCCCCGTGGACCAGGGCGACATGCTCGATTCCGTCGGCGATGGAGCGGTAGCCGTACGCTGTGAACTCGCCGTGGGCGGTGGGGAGGCGGACGGTCGCCTCGCGGCGGACCCGGGGCTCGGAGCTGCGGCGGTAGGCGGCCAGGTCCTCGATGGAGATGATCGTCAGGCCGTGCTTGCGTGCGAACGGGACCAGCTCGGGCAGCCGCAGCATCACCCCGTCCTCCCCCGCGATCTCGACGATCGCGCCGGCCGGGCGCAGACCGGCGAGCCGGGCCAGGTCGACGGCGGCCTCGGTGTGCCCGTTGCGCACGAGCACCCCGCCGGGCCTGGCCCGCAGCGGGAAGACATGCCCGGGGCGTACGAAGTCCCCGGCGCCGGCCCGGCCCTCGGCGAGCAGCCGCAGGGTGGTCGCGCGGTCGGCGGCGGAGATACCGGTGGTGACCCCGTGCGCGGTGCTCGCGTCGACGGAGACCGTGAAGGCCGTCTGCATCGACTCGGTGTTGTTCTCGACCATCTGGGGGAGGTCGAGCCGGGCCAGTTCCTCGCCCTCCATGGGGGCGCAGATCAGCCCCCGGCACTCGCTCATCATGAACGCGACCAGCTCGGGGGTGGCCTTCTCGGCCGCGATGACCAGGTCGCCCTCGTTCTCGCGGTCCTCGTCGTCGACGACCACGACGGGCCGGCCCGCGGCGATGTCGCGTACGGCCTGTTCCACCGGGTCGAGCGAGAGGTCCTCGGCGCTGTCGGTCGAGTACCAGAGGGGTTCGGCGCTCATGCTGCTGCTCCTTCCAGGGCGGGCTTGACGCTCGTACGTGAGCGGAGCCACCAGTCGCGCAGGCCCCAGAGGACGAGCGCGAAGTAGACCACGTAGACCAGGCCGGAGAAGGCCAGGCCGCTGTGGAAGGCGAGGGGGACGCCGACGAGGTCGACGAGCAGCCACGCGAACCAGAATTCGACGAGCCCGCGCGCCTGGGCGACCATCGCGACCAGGGTGCCGACGAATATGTACGCGTCGGCCCACGGGCTCCAGGAGAGGGAGGGGACGGCCAGGAAGAGTCCGGCGACGGCGACGGTGCCGACCGCGGCGCCCGCGAGGAGCAGTCCGCGCTCGCGCCAGCTGGCGAACCGCACGGCGATACTGCCGTCCTGGGCCTGCTGCCTGCCCCGGGTCCAGGCCCGCCAGCCCCACAGGGCCACCCCGATGACCAGCAGCTGTTTGCCGACTCCGCCGCTGAGATGGGCGGTGGAGTACGCGCCGACGAGGATCACTCCGGACAGGAACTGCGCGGGCCAGGTCAGCACCGAGCGGCGCCAGCCGAGGGCGAGCGCGATCAGTCCGATGGTGTTGCCGATCATGTCGGACCAGAGGATGTGCTGGCCGAGCACGGTGAAAGCCTCGGTGTTCAGCCAGGTCAGTGCGGTCATCGCAGCGGCCCTCCGGTTCCGGGCGCGGCCGGGGCGCCATCGGCGCCGAGCAGCCGCTCGACGTACTTGGCGAGTACGTCCACCTCAAGGTTGACCTGGTCGCCCGGCTGCTTGATGCCGAGGGTGGTCAGAGCGAGGGTGGTGGGGATGAGGCTGATGGTGAAGTAGTCGGGTCCGGCGTCGACCACGGTGAGACTGACCCCGTCGACGGTGATGGAGCCCTTCTCCACGACGTACCGGGAGAGGTCCGC
Source organism: Streptomyces sp. NPDC059398 (assembly GCF_042751845.1). Classification (NCBI taxonomy): domain Bacteria; kingdom Bacillati; phylum Actinomycetota; class Actinomycetes; order Kitasatosporales; family Streptomycetaceae; genus Streptomyces; species Streptomyces sp. NPDC059398. Next base: position 55,908 of record NZ_JBHYWP010000038.1, read on the forward strand.
CGGGAGCGAGACCTTCACGATCTCCCAGTGCTCGGAGGGTGTGCGTTCCACGACCGTGCCGGTGCCGTCCACATGGCCCTGTACGAGATGTCCGCCGAGGCGGCCGCCCAGCGCCATGGGGCGTTCGAGGTTGACCCGGGAGCCGGTGGCGAGTGCGCCGAGGCTGGAGCGGTTGAGTGTCTCGGCCATGACATCCGCGGTGAACTCGCCGCCGCCGGACTCGACCACGGTGAGACAGACGCCGTTGACGGCGATGGAGTCGCCGTGCTTGGCGTCCTCGGTCACGACCGGCCCGCGCAGGCGGAAGCGGGAGGCGTCGCCGAGGTTCTCGACGGCGGTGACCTCACCCAGTTCTTCGACGATTCCGGTGAACACGGCGCTCAGCGCTCCTTCGGGGTGGCGGTGATCCGCAGATCGGGGCCGATGCGGACGGTCTCGGTGACGTCGAGTCGCAACGCGTCGGTGAGGGTGGTGATTCCGGCGTCGGCGAGGGCGGCGGGGCCGGCGCCGAGGAGGACGGGGGCGAGATAGCCGACGATCCGGTCGACGGCGCCCGCGGCGACGAAGGAACCGGCGAGTGTCGGCCCGCCCTCCAGGAGTACGGAGCGGACACCCCGCGCGTACAGCTCGGCGAGCAGGGCGCCCACGGCGATACCCGCCCCGTCGTACGGCAGATGTGCCACATCGGCGCCGTTCGCCGCCGGGAGCGGGGGCGCCGCGACGCCCTCGCCCACCACGACCAGGGTCGGCGCGGCACCGTCCAGGACCCGGGCGCCGGGGGTGAGGGAGCGGGCGTGGGTGTCCAGGACCACCCGCAGCGGCTGGGTCGCGCCCTCGATACCGCGGACGGCGAGGTGCGGATCGTCGGTGCGCAGGGTCCCCGAGCCGACGAGGACGGCGTCGGACTCGGCGCGCAGCCGGTGGACGTCGGCGCGGGCTTCGGCCGATGTGATCCAGCGGCTCGTCCGGTCGGCGGCCGCGGTGCGGCCGTCGAGTGTCGCCGCGTACTTCCAGGTCACATGGGGGCGGCCGAGGCGCACCGAGGTGAGCCAGGCGGCGTTGCCCGCTTCGGCCTCGGCCCCCCGGCCGCGCCCCCGCCCCGCCCCCGCGGCGCCCCCCCCCCCCCCCTCCACCCCCACCCGGCGCGGCGCCGTGCCCGCCCCCCCGCCCGTCGCCTGCGGGGTGGGGTCGGCGACCGCGTACACCACGTGCGCGACTCCGGCGTCGATGAGCGCCTGGGAGCAGGGGCCGGTGCGGCCGGTGTGGTTGCAGGGTTCGAGCGTGACGTACGCGGTGCCGCCGCGCGCGCTCTCCCCCGCCGACGCGAGGGCGTCGACCTCGGCGTGCGGCCCGCCGGCCCGCCGGTGGAAGCCTTCGCCCACCGTCTCGCCCCGGGCGTCGACGATGACGCAGCCGACGACGGGGTTGGGGCTGGTGGATCCGAGTCCGCGCGCGGCGAGCGCGATGGCTCGGCGCATGGTGTCGGCCGCCTGCGGCGACGGAGCGGCTGCGGTGGCCACCGGGTCCTCCTGCCTCTTCGGGCACGGACTCCGGGGCCTGTCGATGACGACAGAAAGCGCGGCCGTACGGGGACGCCGGGACCGGAGTACGGCTGTGTCAGAAAAGACACGCCACCGGCTACGACGTACCGAAACGGCCCGCCGCGCACTGCCTCCCATCCGGACTTTCACCGTCGGTCCAGGAATTACACCTGGTCAACCGCCCACTGGATGCGGACGGGTCGCGGACTATAACCGCCGGTTCGGAATTACACCGACCCCGGAGTGCGCTGCTGTTGGTACGAGTCAAGTCTGCCACGTCCGGCTGTCGGCCATGCGGGCGGCCTGCTGTGGGCTGGCTCACAGGGACTGCGACCGGACGGTCACGGGCTGTGCAGGCCGCCCCCGCACTCCGCGCTGGTTCCGCCGCCCGTCTTCCGTGTCTCCCCGGGCTCCGGGCTCCGGGCTCCGGGCTCCGGGCTCCGGGCTCCGGGCTTACGGACATACGGGCATACGGGGCGCTCCCCCGGCCGCGGGGTCAGCCGCCGAAGACATCGTCCTGCGCCGCGTCCCGCGCGGTCAGCAGCGCGCCGCGCAGCACCGCCGCGCCGCCGAGCGCCCCCGCGCGCACTTCGGTACGCAGCGGGGAGAGCGCCGCCAGCTGCCGTTCCACCCGGGCCGCGAGGTCCGCTCCCCCGGCGTGGCCGATCTCGCCGCCCAGCACCAGACAGCCCGGATCGACCACGGCGACGACGGCGGCGGCCCCGATGGCGAGGTACCGGGCGAGCGCCTCCAGGAAGTCCTCGCCGCGCCGGCCTGCGGCAGGGGCGGCCCGCACGGCGGCGGCCGCCGCGGGTTCCCACCGCTCGGGCACCGCGGTGACTCCGTGCCCGGCGGCGAGGGCGCAGATCGCGGCGCTTCCGGCCAGACCGTGGAACCCGTCCGCGCAGTCGGTGGCCGACGGCAGCCCGCCGCCCCGGCCGCCGCCGGGCACCGGGAGGAAGCCGATCTCGCCCGCGCCGCCCGACGCGCCCCGGCGCAGCTTCCCTTCGAGGACGAGGGCGGCGCCGACGCCGTGGCCGAGCCAGAGCAGGACGAAGGTGTCGAGGCCGCGGGCCGCGCCGGAGCGCTGCTCGGCGAGGGCGGCGAGATTGGTCTCGTTCTCGACGAGGACCGTGGCGGGCAGCCGCTCCTGGAGTGCGCCGACCAGGCTGCGGTGCCAGGCGGGCAGGCCACTGGTGTCGCGGAGTTCACCGGTGGCCGGGTCGATGAGGCCCGGGGCGCCGATCCCGACGCTGTGCAGCCGGGAGGCACCGGCCCGCCGGACGGTGTGCTCCAGCAGGGCGGCCGCCTCCTCCACGGCATCGGCGGGTCCGGGCCCCGCTCCGTCGCCGACGGGCAGCGTGGCCTCGGCGAGCACGGTGCCGAGCAGGTCGGCGACGGTCACGGCGACGCTTCCGGTCCGTACGTCGAGTGCCGCGAGGTGTGCCCGGTCGGCCACGATCCCGTACAGCCGGGCGTTCGGACCGCGCCGCTCCGCGCCCGCCTCGCCGACGACCCGGATCAGCCCGGCCGTCCGCAGCCGCTCCACGAGGTCGGCGACGCTCGGCCGGGAGAGACCGGTGAGCGTCTTGAGCTGCCCGGCCGTCAACGGGCCCTGCCCCTGGAGGAGATCGAGGGCGATGCGGTCGTTGACGGCCCGAGCGGTGATCGAGGAGGCGGGCATGCCGGGATCCTTCCAGATCTGCTGCGCGATCTATTTATCAGGCAGGTTGCCTGATAGTTTACGGTCCGGCGCCGGGGCGAGTACCGGATGCCGCAGCACCAGGGGCACGGGACAGCGACACGGGGAGGGCATATGAGCGGCGATGCGGGCTCCGGCCTGCGCGGGGTGAAGCGGGGGCGGTACGCCCTGGCTGCCGTGTTCTGCGTCCATGGCGCGGTGACCGGCAGTTTCGCGACCCGGGTCCCGTGGATCCAGGAGCACGCCGGGGTGAGCGCGGGCCAGCTCGGCCTGGCGCTGGCCTTCCCGGCGATCGGATCCTCGCTGCTGATGCCGGTCTCGGGCGCGGTCACCCACCGGTTCGGGTCCCGCAACGCGCTGCGCGGCCTGCTCGCGCTGTGGACCCTGGCGCTGGCGCTGCCCGCGTTCGCGCCGAACCTGGTCACGCTCTGCGCCGTGCTCTTCTTCTACGGCGCCGCCGCCGGTATGGCGGACGTGGCGATGAACGCGCTGGGAGTCGAGACGGAGACCCGGCTCGGCCGCTCCATCATGTCCGGGCTGCACGGGATGTGGAGCGCGGGCGCCCTGATCGGTTCGGCCGCGGGCACGCTCGCCGCCCATCTGGGCAGCGACGCCCGGCTCCACCACTGCGTCGCCGCCGCGGTCCTCACCGTGCTGGGTCTCGCCGCCTGTCAGGGGGTGCTCGATGTACGGAGCACCGCGCAGGACACCGCACCGCCGCGCTTCGCGCTGCCGCCCAGGTCCGCGCTGGTCATCGGCGCCGTGGGCTTCTGTGCGGTCTTCGCGGAGGGCGCGAGCCTCGACTGGTCGGCGGTCTTCCTGCGGGACACCCTGGACACGTCGGCGGGCGTCGCCGCCGGGTCCACCACCGCCTTCTCGCTCACCATGGCGGTGGCCAGGCTGGTCGGGGACCGGGTGGTCGACCGCTTCGGCGCGGTACGGACGGTGCGCACGGGCGGGGTACTGGCCACGCTGGGCGGGCTGCTGGTCGTGCTGGCCCCCGGCCCCTTCGCGGCGATGGGCGGTTTCGCGCTGATCGGGCTCGGGATCGCGCTGGTCGTCCCGTTGGCCTTCGCGGCGGCGGGACGCAGCGGCCCGAACCCCAGCCAGGCCATCGCGGGGGTCGCCACCATCACGTACACCTCGGGGCTGATCGCACCTTCGGCGATCGGCGGTATCGCCAACGCGACCTCGCTGGTGGGCTCTTTCATCCTGGTGACGGTGCTGGCCTTCGGCCTGGTCCTGACCGGGGGCGTACTGCGCTCGACGCGCCGGGTGGTGGTGGAGGCCGGCACGGCGGGGGCCGGGGAGGAGGCCCGGGACCCCGGTGTCGCGGGGCAGGGCTGATCCGTACGGAGGCCGCCACGGCGCCCCGGGGGCGGCACAGCCGCTCCCCTCCCGCCCCTCCACGCTGTTCCTCTCCCCCGCTGTTCCCCGGCGGTGAGCGGTACGTGAGCGGTAAAGGGAGGGGCGTGCTCCGCATTAACATTGCTCTGGCCATTTCTGCCGCGAAGTGCACGGACAGCTGCCATGCGAGACAGATATCCAGCAGAGAAGTGAACGAATGGGAGCGATCATGGGCGGCCTCGGCGTGCGCTGGACCTTGCACGGCGACGGGAGAACCCCTGCTCCGGGGGCTGTCGTACGGCCCGACGAACGGCTGACCTGGCCGCGCACCGCCGGGCTCGGTGCGCAGCATGTGGTGGCGATGTTCGGTGCGTCGTTCGTGGCGCCCGTCCTGATGGGTCTCGACCCGAACCTCGCGATCATGATGTCCGGTGTCGCGACCATGATCTTCCTGCTCGCCACCCGCGGCCGGGTCCCCAGCTATCTGGGCTGTTCGCTCTCCTTCGTCGGCGTCGCGGCGACCATCCGGGCCACCGGGGGCAGCAGCGCCACCGTGACCGGTGCGGTCTTCGTCGTCGGTGCGGTCCTCTTCGCCGCGGGCCTCGCCGTCCAGCGCTTCGGGGCGCGCATCATCCACGCGGCGATGCCGCCGGTGGTCACCGGTGCGGTCGTCATGCTCATCGGCTTCAACCTGGCACCGGTGACCGCGTCCACCTACTGGCCGCAGGACCAGTGGACCGCGCTCCTGGTGATGCTCTTCACCGGCCTCGCCGTCGTCTGCCTGCGGGGTTTCTGGTCACGGATCGCGATCTTCCTGGGGCTGGTCTTCGGATACGCCTTCTCCTGGCTCTGCGACCAGGTCTTCGGGAGGATCCACTCGGTCGACGCGGCCGGCAAGGTCACCGACCACTGGCGTCTCGACCTCTCCGGTGTGGGCCGGGCGGACTGGGTGGGACTGCCGACCTTCCACGCGCCGAGTTTCCAGTGGTCGGCGATCCTCGTCGCACTGCCCGTCATCATCGCGCTGATCGCCGAGAACGCCGGGCACGTCAAGGCGGTCGGCGAGATGACCGGCGCCAACCTGGACGGCAAACTGGGCACCGCCATCGCAGCGGACGGGGTCGCCTCCATGCTCTCCACCGGTCTCGGCGGTCCCCCCAACACCACGTACTCCGAGAACATCGGTGTGATGGCGGCGACCCGGGTGTACTCCACCGCCGCGTACTGGGCGGCTGCCTGCTTCGCGCTCCTCTTCGGTCTCTGCCCGAAGTTCGGCGCCGTGGTGGCCGCGATCCCCGGTGGCGTGCTCGGCGGGATCACCGTGATCCTCTACGGCATGATCGGTCTGCTCGGCGCCCAGATCTGGATCAACGGCAAGGTGGATCTGCGCAATCCGCTGAATCTGGTACCAGCGGCCGCGGGCATCATCATCGGGGTCGGCGGTGTCTCGCTGAAGATCACGGACAACTTCCAGCTCAGCGGGATCGCGCTCGGCACGATCGTGGTGATCACCGGCTACCACGCGCTGCGGGCCATGGCCCCGCCGCACCTCAAGTCGCAGACACCGCTGCTGGATTCGGGTACGTCGTCGTACGAACAGGCCGAACAGGACAGGCAGGCCGGGCAAGCCGGGCACGGCGCGCCCCCGGAGCCCGGCGAGGAGCCCGGCCGCAACGGGTAGCGGGCCCCGGCTCGCCCACTCCGGCCACTTCGTCCGTTCTGAGGATGTACGGGCGTGATGCCGCCCTTCCGGCGCCCGCTGCTGCCAGGCTGCCCCCATGACACAGACGGAACAGCGCACGGCCCGGAACGCCCCTGCCGGGCACTCGGTCGACGGTGTGGCGGCCAGGATGCGCGCCCTGCGTGCGTCGTGGCCGCCCACGGACGGGGTGGCGGTCTTCAACAACGTCTATCTGACCGTCACCGAAGAGGTCGGACAGCGCATCGAGGGACGGAAGTTCCCCGATCCGCGCGGCGCCACGACGCTCGACGTGGTGTTCGCCGAGCGCTATCTCGCCGCGGTCGACGCGGTGGCCGCGGGGCACAGGCCGCCCGCCTGCTGGCGGCCGCTCTTCCAGTACCGCCACCACCCGGGCGTACGGCCGCTGCAGTTCGCGCTCGCGGGCATCAACGCCCATATCGGCCACGACCTGGCGCTCGCCGTCGTCGACTCCTGCCGTCTTCTCGGCTGTGAACCCGCCGCGCTCGAAGGGGACTTCCACCGGGTCGGCGCGATCCTCGACCGGCTGGAGGAACGGATCCGCGAGGAGCTGATGCCGGGGCCCGACCTCCTGGAGATCATCGACCCGCTCACCCATCTGATCGGTTCATGGAGCCTGGAGCGCGCCCGCGACGCCGCCTGGTCGGCCGCCCGGATTCTCTGGGGCCTGCGGGAACTACCTCCCCTCGCCGAGGAGTTCAGAGAGGGGATGGACGCGAATGCCGGCCTGGTCGGCCGGTATCTGCTCACCCCGCTGCACTGACCGGACCGGCTGTGCCGGCTCTACCGACGAAGGAGCACACCCATGGCGATCCCGCTCGGTCTCGGCCTTCCCCAGATGAAGCAGTACGCCATCGGGCGCGATGTCCCGGCGGTGGCGCGTGCGGCCGAGGAGACCGGATTCGAATCGCTCTGGGTCTTCGAGCGGATCCTCTTCCCCGAACCGGCCACCCAGGGGCTGTACGGCGTACCAGGGCTGCCCTGGCCCGATCAGTACCGCTCGGTGGCCGACCCGCTGGTGACCCTGGCACTGGCCGCGGCGGCGACCGGCCGGGCCCGGCTGGGGACCAGTGTGCTGGTGGCGCCGCTGCATGTGCCCTTCCAGCTGGCCCGCTCCCTCGCCTCGCTCGACGCGGCGAGCGGCGGCCGGGTCGTGGCCGGGATCGGGACGGGCTGGTCGCACGACGAGTACGCGGCGGCGGGCGTGGTCCCGTACGCGAGGCGCGGCGCGTTCCTGGACGAACTGCTCGACGTCTTCGAAGCGGTGTGGGGCCCCGATCCGGTGGCGTACGAAGGGGAGTTCACCACCATCGCCCCGGCCGAGGTGGGTCCCAAGCCGGCCCGCCCCATCCCGGTCCGGCTGCCGGCCGGCGGCCCCCGCGCCCTGCGGCGGCTGGTCGACCGGGCGGACGGCTGGATGCCGGTGGCCCTGGGGCCCGCCGCGCTCGCCGATGAGTGGCGGAAGATCCAGGACCTGGCAGGCGAACGAGGGCGCGAGCGGCCGCTGACCGCGACGGTCCGGGTCAACGCGGTGCACAGTGCCAAGCCGTACGGGGGCGGGGACCGCAAACCCTTCCAGGGCAGCACCGCACAGATCGTCGAGGACCTGGCGGCGCACGCGGAGACCGGGGTGGCCACCGAGTTCCTGCTCGACCTCCAGAGCACGCAGCGCGACGCGGACGAACTGACGGACACGGCCGCCGAGGTGTACACGGCGGCGCGCGCGGCAGGGATCTGACCGGGCCGGGCCGGGCGGGCGCGCCGGAGCTGGGCCCGTCCCCGGCCCGGGGAAGCTCCTATAGATCGTCAAGCAGCTTGGGTGAGCTGTTCGGTGGTGATCTGGGGGTGGGGCAGGTGTCGGTAGACCTCGCGGGCGACGAACC
>NZ_JBHYWP010000039.1:0-54669 GCF_042751845.1 Streptomyces sp. NPDC059398
GTTGCGGGTGGACGCGTCCGTCGTGAACGCCAGGATCGGCTGCGTCGCGCGGTAGCGGGACAGCCCTCACGTCGCGTGCTGGACGGTGGCTACGCGTCGCCGCCCGCAGCGCCCGGGTCGGCCGACGCCACATCGAGCAGCTGGTAGCGGTCGATGGCCTGCTTCAGGGCCGAGCGGTCCACCTTGCCCTGCTTGGCCAGCTCGGTCAGGACCGTGACCACGATCGACTGGGCGTCGATGTGGAAGAAGCGGCGCGCCGCACCCCGGGTGTCCGCGAAGCCGAAGCCGTCGGCGCCCAGTGACTGGTACGGGCCCGGGACCCAGCGCGCGATCTGGTCCGGCACCGAACGCATCCAGTCCGACACGGCCACGAACGGGCCGTCCGAGCCGGCGAGCTTCCGCGTGACGTAGGGGACGAGCTGCTCCTCCTCGGGGTGGAGCAGATTGTGCCGCTCCACCTCCACGGCCTCGCGGCGCAGTTCGTTCCAGGAGGTCGCGGACCAGACGTCCGCCTTCACGTCCCACTCGTCGGCGAGGATCTGCTGGGCCTCGACCGCCCACGGGACGGCCACACCGGACGCCATGATCTGGGCCGGGATGCTGCCCCGCTCGGCGGGCCTGACGCGGTGGATGCCCTGGAGGATGCCCTCGACGTCGACACCGTCGGGCTCCGCCGGGTGCTGGATCGGCTCGTTGTAGACGGTGAGGTAGTAGAAGACGTCCTCGCCGGCCCTGCCGTCGGCCGTCTCGCCGTACATCCGGCGCAGACCGTCCTGGACGATGTACGCGATCTCGTAGCCGTACGCCGGGTCGTAGGCCACACACGCCGGGTTGGTCGAGGCGAGCAGCTGCGAGTGGCCGTCGGCGTGCTGGAGCCCCTCACCCGTCAGCGTGGTCCGCCCGGCGGTCGCGCCGAGCACGAAGCCGCGCGCCAGCTGGTCGCCCATCTGCCAGAACTGGTCACCGGTGCGCTGGAACCCGAACATCGAGTAGAAGACATAGACCGGGATCAGCGGCTCGCCGTGCGTGGCGTAGGCCGAACCGGCCGCGATCAGCGACGCCGTACAGCCGGCCTCGGAGATCCCGTCGTGCAGCATCTGCCCGGTCGGTGACTCCTTGTACGCGAGCAGCAGTTCGCGGTCGACCGACTCGTACTGCTGACCGAGCGGGTTGTAGATCTTCGCACTCGGGAAGAACGCGTCCATGCCGAAGGTGCGGTACTCGTCGGGGGCGATCAGCACGAAGCGCTTGCCGATCTCCTTGTCCCGCATGAGGTCCTTCAGGACCCGGACGAACGCCATGGTGGTGGCGATCGACTGGTGGCCCGAGCCCTTCTTCGCGACGGCGTACGCCTTGTCGTCCGGCAGCGGCAGCGGCTTGGCGCGCACCACCCTGGTCGGTACGTAACCGCCGCAGGACTTGCGGTGGTCGTGCATGTACTGGATCTCTTCGGAGTCCCGGCCCGGGTGGTAGTAGGGCGGGTTGCCGTCCTCCAGCTCCTTGTCCGCGATCGGCAGGTGCAGCCGGTCCCGGAAGCGCTTGAGGTCGTCGGCGGTGAGCTTCTTCATCTGGTGGGTCGCGTTGCGGCCCTCGAAGTTCGGGCCCAGCGTCCAGCCCTTGATGGTCTGGGCGAGGATCACCGTCGGCTGGCCCTTGTGCTCCTTGGCCGCCGTGTAGGCCGCGAAGACCTTCCGGTGGTCGTGGCCGCCGCGCCCGAGGTGCAGGATCTGCTCGTCGGACATGTCATCGACCATCTTGCGCAGCCGCTGGTCGCTGCCGAAGAAGTGCTCGCGGATATAGGCGCCGCTCTCGGTGGCGTACGTCTGGAACTGGCCGTCCGGCGTGGTGTTCATCTTGTTGACCAGGGTGCCGTCGCGGTCCTGGGCCAGCAGCGGGTCCCAGCTCCGGTCCCAGACCAGCTTGATGACGTTCCAGCCGGCGCCGCGGAACTGCGACTCCAGCTCCTGGATGATCTTGCCGTTGCCGCGTACCGGGCCGTCGAGGCGCTGGAGGTTGCAGTTGACGACGAAGGTCAGGTTGTCCAGGCCCTCACGGGCGGCGAGGGAGAGCTGGCCGAGCGACTCGGGCTCGTCCATCTCGCCGTCGCCGAGGTAGGCCCAGACGTGCGACTGGGAGGTGTCCGCGATCCCGCGCGCCTCCATGTAGCGGTTCATCCGCGCCTGGTAGATCGCGCCGAGCGGGCCGAGGCCCATCGACACGGTCGGAAACTCCCAGAAGTCCGGCATCAGCCGCGGGTGCGGGTAGCTGGGCAGCCCGTAGGGCGCCTTCGACTTCTCCTGGCGGAACCCGTCGAGCTGCTGCTCGGTGAGGCGGTCGAGCAGGAAGGCGCGGGCGTAGATACCGGGGGACGCGTGCCCCTGGAAGAACACCTGGTCGCCGCCGAGACCGTCGTCCTTGCCGCGGAAGAAGTGGTTGAAGCCCACGTCGTAGAGCGAGGCGGACGAGGCGAAAGTGGCGATGTGACCGCCCACCCCGATGCCCGGGCGCTGGGCCCGCGAGACCATGACGGCCGCGTTCCAGCGGGTGGCGTTCAGGACCTTGCGCTCGATCTCCTCGTTGCCGGGGAAGAACGGCTCGTCCTTGGTGGCGATCGTGTTCACGTAGTCCGTGCTGCGCATCTCGGGCACGGCCACGCGCTTCGCGCGGGCGCGCTCGATGAGGCGGAGCATCAGATAACGCGCACGCTCACGGCCGCGTTCGTCGACGGCGGCGTCGAGGGAGTCGAGCCATTCCTGGGTCTCTTCGGGATCGAAGTCCGGGACCTGGCTCGGCAGGCCGCCAATAATGATCGGGGTGCGATCGGATCCGGAAACCACGCTGTTCCTTCGCTGTTCGGTCCTGCCGTATCGGGACGTACGCCGCCACCATGGTGTACCGCCCGGACGCTGACGTCATCTCTACCGAGGGGTAACCGCAGGAGAGGCGGGCGGCGGACCGGAGGGCGACCGGGGTGACCGCCGCCCGGCGGGACGGCTCGTCCGGAGGCCGCTGCCGGCTCCGGCGAAATCGCAACCTTACGCCCGACCCGCTCAGACATTCCCAAAGGGATCCGGGGCACAATTGAAGTATCCGAAGCCGCGGAACCCCGCAAATACGGATGAACAGTGTGGGATGAATCACCAGAGCCCGTCAGAAGCTGTCTGAGGTTGGGATGAGGTGCCAGGAAACGTCACCGTTTCGGCTGTCTCGACCGCTGGGTACTTGCGCGATCCGTCCCGCCCGTGTGGACTACGGCCAACGCCCCGCGCACGCGCGTGGCTGGTGCATTTCCAAAAACGATCAGGAGGCAAACCGTGAGCGCGACCGCGGACCACGCGGAGGAGCGGACCAATCAGGCGGCACGCCTGGGGTTCGAGCCCGGACAAGTGGTCCAGGAGATCGGCTATGACGACGACGTCGAGCAGGAACTCCGTGAGGGTATTGAGAGTGTCATCGGCCAGGAACTCGTCGACGAGGACTACGACGACGTGGCTGACGCCGTCGTGTTGTGGTTCCGCGACGAGGACGGCGACCTTACGGACGCGCTGGTGGACGCCATCGGTCTGGTCGACGACGGCGGCGCGGTCTGGCTGCTGACCCCCAAGACCGGCCGTGACGGTTACGTCGAGCCGAGCGACATCAACGAGGCGTCCCAGACAGCCGGTCTGGCCCAGACCAAGAGCATCAACGCCGGCAAGGACTGGACGGGAAGCCGTCTGATCACCCCGAAGGTGGCAAGGTCCGGCAAGCGCTGAGTCGCCACAAGCCCCGAGAAGCCCCCGTCGGCCGTCCTGCCTGCGGGGGCTTCCCCCTGTCCGGGGAAGGAGCGGACCGAAGGGGGGCTTCTCTCCTCTCCCGGACACCGTTCGGTCCGCTCTCCCGGACACCGTTCCGTCCGCCCGGGACCGGCCGCCCCCGGGGGCCCGGGGCGCGAGGCCATAGGGTGGGTGTCAGTCGAATGGCCCCACCGAAGGGAAGCGTTTTCATGGCGATCGAGGTCGGCACCGAGGCCCCGGATTTCGAGCTGAAGGACAACCACGGCCGGACCGTCCGCCTCTCGGACTTCCGCGGCGAGAAGAACGTGGTGCTGCTCTTCTACCCCTTCGCCTTCACCGGCGTGTGCACCGGCGAGCTCTGCGCTCTCCGTGACGAGCTGCCGACGTTCGTCAACGACGACGTACAGCTGCTCGCCGTCTCCAACGACTCCATCCACACGCTGCGTGTCTTCGCCGAGCAGGAGGGCCTTGAGTACCCGCTGCTCTCGGACTTCTGGCCGCACGGCGCGGCCTCGCGGGCGTACGGCGTCTTCGACGAGGAGAAGGGGTGCGCGGTGCGCGGGACCTTCATCATCGACAAGGAGGGCGTCGTCCGCTGGACCGTCGTCAACGGTCTGCCCGACGCTCGTGACCTGAACGAGTACGCCAAGGCGCTCGACACCCTCTGACCCGGCCGGGCAAGAGCCTGCCGTGTCCGGGAACCCGTCACTAGGATCGGTTCGTTGATCCGGTGCCACGTAAAAACGGGGGCAAGGGCCCTCCTCGGCCCCTCGAAACCAATTGGGAGGACTCGTGGGAGTCAGCCTCAGCAAGGGCGGCAACGTCTCGCTGACCAAGGCCGCACCCAATCTGACGGCAGTCGTCGTCGGTCTCGGATGGGATGCACGCACCACCACAGGGGGTGACTTCGACCTCGACGCCAGCGCCCTGCTGACCAACGAAGAGGGCAAGGTCGCCACCGACTCGAACTTCGTCTTCTTCAACAACCTCAAGAGCCCCGACGGCTCGGTCGAGCACACCGGTGACAACCTCACCGGTGAGGGCGAGGGCGACGACGAGATCATCAAGGTCAACCTCTCCGGCGTCCCCGCCGACGTCGCGAAGATCGTGTTCCCGGTCTCGATCTACGAGGCCGAGAGCCGCCAGCAGAGCTTCGGCCAGGTCCGCAACGCGTACATCCGCGTGGTGAACGAGGCGGACAACTCCGAGCTGGCGCGGTACGACCTCAGTGAGGACGCGTCGACGGAGACCGCCATGGTCTTCGGCGAGCTCTACCGCAACGGCACGGAGTGGAAGTTCCGCGCCATCGGCCAGGGGTACGCCTCCGGGCTGCGTGGTATCGCGCAGGACTTCGGCGTCAACGTCTGAGCAGAAGCCACACCGTCCGGGGGGGGGCGCCCCCGGGGGCGCGCGGGGGGGCGGGGGCGGGCGCCCCCGGCGCGCGGCGCCCGGGGGCGGCGGCCCCCCCCCCCCCGCGCGCCCGCCCGCCCCCGCCGCGCCCCCCCCCGCCGGCCGCCCCCGGCGGCCCGTGCCGGGTCCTGCCCGGCCGGTCTCCGTGCACCGGGCTTCCCGGGCCCCCACGGACCGGGCCGTCCGCCCGGGTCCACGGCCTGGGGCCAAGAAGAGCCGCGAAGGGCCCACGGAGACCGACCGGACGGGACCGGGTCAACCGTTCACACCTCGGGGAGGATCAGCATCATGGGCGTCACGCTCGCCAAGGGAGGCAATGTCTCCCTCTCGAAGGCCGCACCCAACCTCACACAAGTGCTGGTCGGGCTCGGCTGGGACGCACGCTCCACCACCGGAGCGGACTTCGACCTCGACGCCAGCGCACTGCTGTGCCAGTCGGGGCGGGTGCTCGGCGACGAGTACTTCGTCTTCTACAACCAGCTCACCAGCCCGGACGGCTCCGTGGAGCACACCGGGGACAATCTGACCGGCGAGGGTGAGGGGGACGACGAGTCGATCATCGTCGACCTCACCAAGGTGCCCGCCCACTGCGACAAGATCGTCTTCCCGGTCTCGATCCACGAGGCGGACAGCCGCGGCCAGACCTTCGGACAGGTGGCCAACGCCTTCATCCGGGTGGTGAACCAGGCGGACGGCCAGGAGCTGGCGCGGTACGACCTGAGTGAGGACGCGTCGACGGAGACCGCGATGATCTTCGGCGAGCTCTACCGGTACGGCGGGGAATGGAAGTTCCGCGCCGTGGGGCAGGGGTACGCGTCGGGGCTGCGGGGCATCGCTCTAGACTTCGGGGTCAACGTTTCCTAAAGCATTCTTCCCGCATGGCTCAAGTCCGGTCGATCCACCGGGTTTCGTGTGGGGGTTCCAGGGTTCGGATTCCGGTCCGCACCCCGGGGAGCATGCAGGGCTGGGACAGGACCCGGGCCGCGCACGGCGCGGGGGAACCCGTACACACACGATGGGGTAGCCAGTGCTTCTGAAAACCTTCGGGTGGTCATTCGTGATCACCGTGGTCGGTCTCGCCGTGGCGGTGATCTACGACGGATGGACCGCCCTGGGCATTGTGGCGATCCTGGGCGTCCTGGAGATCTCGCTCTCCTTCGACAACGCGGTGATCAACGCCGGAATCCTGAAGAAGATGAATGCCTTCTGGCAGAAGATCTTCCTCACGGTCGGTGTGCTCATCGCCGTCTTCGGTATGCGGCTGGTCTTCCCCGTCGTGATCGTCGCCATCAGCGCCAAGATCAATCCGATCGAAGCGGTGAAGCTGGCCTTCAACGAGAAGGACCACTACCAGCAGCTGGTCACCGACGCGCATCCGTCGATCGCCGCCTTCGGCGGCATGTTCCTGATGATGATCTTCCTCGACTTCATCTTCGAGGACCGGGACATCCAGTGGCTGCGGTGGATCGAGCGCCCGCTGGCCAAGCTCGGCAAGGTCGACATGCTCTCGGTCTGCATCGCGCTCGCCGTGCTGCTGATCTCCTCCTTCACCTTCGCCACCCACGCCCACCAGCACGGGGGCGCACACGCGGACAAGGCGCAGACGGTCCTCATCTCCGGTATCGCCGGGCTCATCACCTACCTCGTGGTGGGCGGGCTCTCCGGGTACTTCGAGAACCGTCTGGAGGAGGACGAGGAGCGCGAGCAGGAGGCCGAGGAAGAGGCCCGGAAGTCCGGTTCGAGCGTCCCGGCCGTCATGATGGCCGGCAAGGCCGCGTTCTTCATGTTCCTCTACCTGGAAGTCCTCGACGCCTCCTTCTCCTTCGACGGGGTCATCGGCGCCTTCGCCATCACCAACGACATCGTGCTGATGGCGCTCGGCCTCGGCATCGGCGCCATGTACGTCAGGTCGCTCACCGTCTACCTGGTCCGCCAGGGCACCCTGGACGACTACGTCTACCTGGAGCACGGCGCGCACTACGCGATCGGCGCGCTCTCGGTGATCCTGCTGGTCACCATCCAGTACGAGATCAACGAGGTCATCACCGGTCTCGTCGGGGTCGTGCTGATCGCCTGGTCCTTCCTGTCGTCGGTCCGCAGGAACAAGCGGATCGCCGCGGAGGGCGGGGACAGCTCGGGCGACCGGACGGAAGTCCCGTCCGGGGTGTGACCCGTACCGGATTGCGGAACGCTCTGAACGGGGCGGTCAGGAAGCGGAAGCCTCCTGACCGCCCTGTGCGCGTGCGGGCAGGGCGCGCGGGGGAAGAAATCCGGGGAAGAAGTCCCGGGAAGAACCGGGGAAGAGTCGCCGAGCATGCTGGGGGTGGGACATGGCCTTCTGGGACAGTCTCCGACGGAACAATTCGCCGCACTTCGATTCGGGGAGCGCCGCTTCCAACGCGATCGAGCTGACCAAGCGCCACCCGATGGTCTCCCTGACCAAACAGGGCGCGACCACCGGTAACCTCCGGGTCAACCTGTCCTGGCGGATGCGGTCGTCGGACTTCGGCGGCAGCACCCGCCAGCGCGGCAGCCTGCTGCGCCATCCGTCCAAGATGTTCCAGCCGGACGTCGTCCAGGCCCACACCCAGGGCGTCGTCAACGTCGACCTCGACCTGGGCTGCCTCTATGAGCTGGAGGACGGCACCAAGGGCGTGGTGCAGCCCCTGGGCAACTTCCTCGGCAGTCTCAACGAGTCGCCGTACGTACAGCTCAGCGGTGACGACCGGTTCGGCTCGCCGTCCGGTGAGACGCTCTACGTCAACATGGACCACCGCGACGACATCAAACGGCTGCTGGTCTTCGTCTACATCTACGATCAGACCCCCGCCTTCGACCGTACCCACGCCGTGGTGACCCTCTACCCGAGCAACGGCCCGCGCATCGAGATCCAGCTCGACGAGCGCCATCCGCAGGCCCGGTCCTGCGCGGTCTTCGCCATCGACAAGGTCAAGGGCGACATGGTGGTGCGCCGCGAGGTGAAGTTCGTCTACGGCTTCCAGGCCGAGCTGGACCGGCTGTACGGCTGGGGGCTCCAGTGGGGCCGGGGTTACAAGACCAAGATCTGAGGCCGGCACGCGGCTGGGCGGCGCGGCCCCAGGTTCAGGAGCCCGCTGATCCGCCCCGGTCGTCCCCCGTCCGCCCGGGTGTCAGCGGGGCAGGAACTGCGGGCCCATCGGCGGCAGCCGGAAGTAGGGATCGGGCGCAGGCGCCGCGGCTGCGGCCGGCTGCGGATATCCGTAGCCGGGAGGGGACTGCTGTGCCGGGACCGCCTGTGGGTAGCCGTAGCCGGGCGGCGGGGACTGCGGGGGCGGCGGATAGCCGGCCGGGACCGTGGGGCCGGTCGCGCCCGGGGGGCTCTGCTGTGCGGGCAGCTCAGGTTCGGCCGGGGCCGCCGGGGGCTCGGCCGCTCCGTCCGGCTCGGCCGTCTCGTCGACCGAGATGCCGTACGCGGTGGCGAGCCCGACCAGACCGGTCGGATAGCCCTGCCCCACCGCCCGGAACTTCCAGCGATCCCCGCGGCGGTACAGCTCGCCGCAGATCATCGCCGTCTCCTCGCCGGTCTCCGGCTGTACGTCGAAGACGGCCAGGGCCGGTGCGCCCTCGCCGGCCGGGGCCGCCGCGTCGTACAGCAGGATCTGCAGATCCCGTACGGAGCGGAAGGACGCGCCGTCGGAGGACGCGGCCAGTACCACCTGTTCCACCGAGGGGTCCAGGGCCGTCAGGTCCGCCTCGACGGTGTCGGTGAGCGCCCCGCCGTCACGTTTCTTCGACAGCCGCCGCACCAGGCCCGACGGGTGGCGCGGCTGGTTGTAGAAGACGAAGTCCTCGTCGGAGCGCACCCGCCCGCCGTGGCCCAGTACCAGGGCCGACGCGTCGATGTCGGGGACGTCGGGGCCCGGGGTCCAGCGCAGGACGGCCCGTACCGCCCTGGCGTCCAGCGGGACGTTCGAACCCTTCATCATCGCGTGCGTCATGCCGGTCATCCTGCCTTCCCCGGACAGCCGCGGACAACGTGGGGGCGCTTTGTGGCGAGTCCGGTGCAACCCGGAGAAACGGACGGGGCGACCGGTGCGGGACGTCCCGGATTTCCTCCCCGTTGGAACTAGCGCCATGCGTCCATACGTACTATTACCGGCCACGCGTCATCGGGACGGCACGGCAACTACGCAGGGCACCTGCCCACGGCGCCTGCGCAGGGCAATCATGTACGGCAACTACGGGGGAACCTTATGCATCATTTCGGGCATATCTCGCCCCTTGTCCGGTCGGGGCTCTTCCATCAGCAGCCGGCCGAGTTCACCTCCGGGTCTCCGGCGCCCCTGCTCGCCGCCGCCCTCGGCGCCACGCTCTACAGCCCGGCCACCCGGCCCCGGCTCGCCGACGACGTCCTGAAGCAGGCGGCGCGCGGGGTGGTCTCCATGGTGCTGTGCCTGGAGGACTCGATCGACGACGCCGATGTCGCCGACGGCGAGGCCAATCTGGTCCGCCAGTTCGCCGAGCTGGACGCCGGGTGCGCCACACCTTCCGGGGAGCCCGACGGCGTACCGCTGCTCTTCATCCGGGTCCGTGAGCCGGACCAGATACCCGACCTGGTCCGCAGACTGGGCCCCACGGTACGTCTGCTGTCCGGATTCGTACTGCCGAAGTTCACCGAGGAGCGCGGCACGGCCTTCCTGGAGGCGCTCGCCAGGGGGGAGGCCCTGAGCGGCCGCCGGCTCTTCGCCATGCCGGTGCTCGAATCGCCCGAGCTGCTGCATCTGGAGACCCGTGCGGACAGCCTCGCCGGGATCGCCCGCACCGTCGACAAGTACCGCGACCGGGTCCTCGCGCTCCGGCTGGGTGTCACCGACTTCTGCTCGGCGTACGGACTGCGCAGGACACCCGACATGACCGCGTACGACGTCCAGATCGTCGCCGCCGTCATCGCCGACGTGGTGAACGTGCTGGGCCGCTCGGACGGCACGGGCTTCACGATCACCGGCCCGGTCTGGGAGTACTTCCGCGTCCAGGAACGGATGTTCAAGCCCCAGCTGCGCCGCAGCCCCTTCATGGAGGGCAGCGCCGACCAGCTCCGCACCACCCTGATCGAGCACGACCTGGACGGACTGCTGCGCGAGATCGGCCTCGACCGCGCCAACGGACTGCTCGGCAAGACCTGCATCCACCCCTCCCATGTGATGCCGGTGCACGCCCTCTCGGTCGTCAGCCACGAGGAGTTCAGCGACGCCCGCGACATCGTGCGGCCCGACCGGGACGGCGGCGGGGTGCTGCGCTCCGCGTACACGAACAAGATGAACGAGGTGAAACCGCACCGGGCCTGGGCCGAGCGGACCCTCCTGCGGGCCGAGGTCTTCGGTGTGGCCAGAGAAGACGTCGGCTTCGTCGAACTGCTCACGGCCGGGCTCTCCGGCTGATGCGAACGGGAAGAGAGACGGGCGACGTGGGCGAAGCGGTCCGGTCGGGAACAGCGGTCTGGTCGGGAACATGGGTCGCGGACCGGCTCGGTGTGCGGCTCTCCGGGGACGACGGACTCCGGGACATGCTGGGCCTCGCCCTGCGGCGCAATCCGAAACGGGCTCATCTGCTGGTGTCGAACGTGCTGGGCAAGCATGTCCCGCAGCGCCCTTCGACGGTGTACGGCCAGGGCCACGGGCTCGGCCTCGCGGTACGGCGCCTGCTCGGCGACGACGCGGCGAGCCGGGCGGTCGTACTCGGCTATGCGGAGACCGCGACGGGTCTGGGCCACTCGGTCGCGGACGGGCTGGTCCTCGCCCCGTATCTGCACTCCACCCGGCGCGAGGTCGCCGGGGTGGCGCGTGCGGGCGGCTTCGAGGAGTCGCACTCGCACGCCACCTCGCATCTGCTGCTGCCCGAGGACCCGGAGCTGCTGGCGGGTGACGGCCCGCTCGTCCTCGTCGACGACGAGTTCTCGACCGGTAACACGGTGCTCAACACCATCCGTGATCTGCACGAGCGGTATCCGCGCCAGTGGTACGTGGTCGTCGCGCTGGTCGACATGCGCTCGGCCGCCGACCGGGACCGGCTCACGGACTTCGCCCGGGAGATCGGCGCCCGGGTCGATCTGCTGACCGCGGTACGGGGTGAGGTGGAACTGCCCGACGGCGTACTGGAGAAGGGGCGCCGCCTGGTCGAGCGGTACGAGGACCACGGGGCGCGCGAGGGCCGGCGGGACGGCAGACCCAGTGGCGCGGTGTCCGCCGGAGATTCCGGAGAGAGCCTCCGCGGCCAGGTCGTCCGGGTGGACCTCGGATGGCCCGCCGGGCTGCCGGACGGTGGTCGGCACGGCTTCACGCCCGGCCACCGGACGGCCCTGGAGTCCGCGCTGCCGGGGATGGCGGCGCGGCTCGCGGAGGTCCTGCCGGAGCCGTACCTGGAGTCGAAGCCGGAGCCGGGCCCTGCGGTTCCGTCCGTCACGGGCGCCCCGCGGGTCCTGGTGCTCGGGTTCGAGGAGCTGATGTACGCCCCGCTCCGTCTCGGCCTCGCGCTGGAGCGGGCCGGGCACGACATACGGTCGTCGACCACCACCCGCTCACCCGTATTCGCCCTGGACGATCCCGGCTACGCGATACGGACCGGACTGGTCTTCCCCGCGCACGACAACCCCGGCGACGGACCGGGCAGCCGCTACGCGTACAACGTGGCGGGCGGCGGATTCGACGCGGTGGTCCTGGTGGTCGACTCGGCCGCCGACACCCCGGAACTGCACGCCCCCGGCGGGCTTCTGGCGCAACTCGCCACCCACGTACCGCAGGTGCTGCTCGCGGTCGTCCCGTCGTACGTCCCGTCGTACGTTCCCGAGAACCGTCGTAGCCTTCGCGACCCCCACGAACGTCTCGCCCCCCGTATCTCCCGCAACCCTCGCGCTCCACACGACTCCGGAAACCGTCCCGCCCCCGAACAGCAGGAAGCAGCCTCCGCCATGCCCGAGCCGTTGCGCGGCCCCGCCTTCTCCTCCTACGCCGCCGAAGACGTCGGCTGGCTGCTCCAGGACCTCTCCGGTGTGGAGCTGGAGGCGCCCACCGAGGAGCGCGAGGAAGCGATCCAGACCGGCGGCGCCCACTACGCCGAGTCGCTGCCGGTCGAGTACCAGCCGAGCGAGCAGTACCAGGAGCTGTTCAGGGCGGCGCTCGAAACCTCGGCCCCGCGTATCGCGCAGGCCGTCGGCACGGTCGCCGAGACCGTGCTCGCCGAGCGGTCGGCCCGGCCGGTCCTGGTCTCCCTCGCCCGCGCCGGCACGCCCGTCGGGGTGCTGATGCGCCGCTGGGCCCAGCACCGTCACGGCCTCGACCTGCCGCACTACGCGGTCTCCATCGTGCGCGGCCGGGGCATCGACGCCAACGCGCTGCGCTGGCTGGCCGCGCACCACGACCCGGCCGATGTCGTCTTCGTCGACGGGTGGACAGGCAAGGGGGCCATCACCCGCGAACTGGCCGATGCGCTGGCGGAGTTCCCCGGTTTCGACCCGGAGATCGCGGTCCTCGCCGACCCGGGCGGCTGTGTCCGCACGTACGGCACCCGGGAGGACTTCCTCATCCCGTCCGCCTGCCTCAACTCCACGGTGTCCGGCTTGATTTCCCGTACGGTCCTCCGCGCCGACCTGGTCGGGCCCGGGGACTTCCACGGCGGGAAGTTCTACCGCGAACTGGCGGGATCCGATGTGTCGTCCGACTTCGTCGACGCCGTCGCCGCCCGCTTCGACGAGGTGTCGGGCGCGGTCGACGCAGCCGTCAAGGAGCAGCTGGCGGCGGACCGTTCACCGACCTGGGAGGGGTGGGCCGCGGTCGAGCGGATCAGCGAGGAGTACGGCATCCACGACGTCAACCTCGTCAAGCCCGGCGTCGGCGAGACCACCCGTGTGCTGCTGCGCCGGGTCCCCTGGAAGATCCTGGCCAGGAGCGGTGCGGGCGCCGAGCTCGACCACGTACGGCTCCTGGCGGAGCAGCGCGGTGTCCCGGTCGAGGAGGTGGACGGCCTGCCGTACAGCTGTGTCGGACTGATCCACCCGCGCTTCACCCGTGGCGCGACCGGCGCCGACGGCACCGCGGCGGTGACCGGGTGAGCCAGGCAGCGCCCGTACTCGTCGCCAGCGATCTCGACCGCACCCTCATCTACTCGGCGCCCGCGCTCGACCTGACCATGCCGGACGCGGACGCGCCGCGGCTGCTCTGCGTCGAGGTCTACCGGGGAAGCCCGCTCTCGTACGTGACGGAGACCGCGGCGGGGCTGCTCGGCGCGCTCGCGGAGCGGAACCTCTTCGTACCGACGACGACCAGGACGCGCGAGCAGTACCACCGGATCCGGCTGCCCTGCCCGCCGCCGCGGTACGCGATCTGTGCCAACGGCGGCCATCTGCTGGTCGACGGGGTGTCCGACCCGGACTGGCGCTCCGGTGTGGACCGGCGGCTGGCGGCCGAGTGCGCCACGCTGTCCGAGGTGCGCGCCCATCTGGTGGGCGCCGCCGATCCGGCCTGGCTGCTCAAGGAACGGGTGGCCGAGGACCTCTTCGCCTATCTGGTCGTCGAGCGGGCCCTGCTGCCCGAGGGCTGGGTGGATGAGCTGTCCGCCTGGGCCGGCGCGCGCGGCTGGACGGTCTCGCTCCAGGGCCGCAAGCTGTACGCGGTGCCGGAGCCGCTCACCAAGAGCGCGGCGGTGCGCGAGGTGATCCGCCGCACCGGCGCCGAACTCACCCTGGCCGCAGGCGATTCCCTCCTGGACGCGGACCTGCTGCTCGCCGCCGACCGGGGCTGGCGCCCGGCCCACGGTGAACTGGCGGACGCGGGCTGGAGCGCCCCGCATGTCGCGGTGACGGCCGGGCGCGGGGTGGCGGCGGGCGAGGAGATCCTGCGGGAGTTCACCCGCGCCGCGCCGAGGTAGCGGCGGGGGGCGGCGCGGGCCTGCCGGGGTTGCTACCCGCAGCAGCCTCCGCCGCAGCAGCCGCCACCTCCGCCGCCTGCGCTGTTTCCGGCGGACGGCGCCCCGGTGGCGGAGCCTCCGACGGCCACCGTGGACAGCAGCTTGACGGTGTCCTCATGACCTTCGGGGCAGGTGGCGGGCGCCGATGACTCGGCCATCGGACGGCTGATCTCGAATGTGTCGCCACAGGAGCGGCAGCGGTACTCGTAACGGGGCATGCGCCCAAGATTAGAGGCGCGGGGTGCCCCGGCGCACCACCTCAGCGCACCACTGTGCCCGGCGCCGCTCCGAGCAGGCCCAGCTCGGCGCGGGTCGGAGCGCCTTCCCAGTCCCCGGACGCGGCCACCGCGAACGCCCCAGTAGTCACCGCCCGGTCGAGCCGCTCCGCCGTGTCCGAGCCGTCGAGCAGCGCAGAGAGATACCCGGCGACGAACGCGTCGCCCGCGCCGACCGGGTCCACGGCCGGCACCGTACGCGCGGGGGCGTGCAGCTCGCCCTGGAGGGTGTACGCCGTGGCGCCCGCCGCACCGAGCTTGACCACGACCTCACCCGCCCCGGCCTCAAGCAGCGCCTCGGCCCGCAGGGCGGGGTCGTCGGGAGAGCCCGCGGGCAGACAGAGCGGCAGCTCGTCGTCGGAGGCGATCAGTACGTCGGCGCGCGGCGCCCAGTCCCGCATCACCGCCGCCGCCTCCTCCGTACTCCACAGCCGGGCACGGAAGTTGACGTCGAGGCTGATCAGTACGTCGTTCTCGGCGGCCAGTTCCATGGCACGCTCCGCGGCGGACCTGGCGCTGGGGGAGAGGGCGGGGGTGATGCCCGTCAGATGCAGCACGCGAGGGGCGGTTCCGGTTCCGCCGCGGGTGGCATGGGCGGCGGATCCGGCCCCCACACGGGTGGCGGGGGTGGCGGTTCCGGCCTCCACAGGGGTGGCGGGGGCGGCGCTTCCGGCCTCCAGGAACGCCGTGAAGGCCCGCTCGACGTCGTCGGCCGCGATCCGTGAACCGGCCGACCCCGCCCGGTAGTAGTGCACCCGGGTCACGCCAGGCAGCCGCGGTTCGAAGAGGAGCAGCCCGGTCGGCGCGGTGCCGTCGCGCACGGCGCCCGTGACGTCGACGCCCTCGGCCCGCAGGGTCCGCAGCACCAACTCCCCGGCCTCGTCGGCGCCGACCGCGCCCGCCCAGTCCACCGGGTGTCCCAGCCGGGCCAGCCCGATGGCCACGTTCGACTCGGCCCCGGCGACCGAAACGGCCATCGTGCCGCCGAGCTTCAACTGCCCGTCTCCACGCAGCGCGACCATGGTCTCGCCGAAGGTGAACACACTCATGACCTACCGGCCGTGGCCGCCGTCGTGCCCGTGGCCGTGCCCGCCGCCCGGCCGGCCCCCGCCGTCTCCACGACTGCCAGGAACTCGGAGGCCCGCTTCCGCAGCGCGTCCTGGTCCCCGCCGTCCGCCGCGTCCCCGATCAGCGGCGACCCCACACCCACGGCGACCGCACCCAGTGCCAGGTACTCGGCGGCCGCCGCCGCGTCCACCCCGCCCACCGGTACGAACGGAACATCCGGGAAGGGAGCCCGCAGCGCCTTCAGATAGGAGGGGCCTCCCATCGAGGCCGGGAAGAGCTTCAGCGCGGTGGCGCCCGCCGCCACACCGGCGATGACCTCGGTCGGCGTGATGACTCCGGACAGGACGGGGAGCCCCAGGCGTACGGACTCGTCCACCCCTGCCCCGAGCCCCGGCGTCACGATGAGATCGGCTCCGGCGTCCGCGGCCCGCCGTGCGTCGTCGGCGGTGAGCACCGTACCCGCGCCCAGCCAGGCACCGTCGCCGAGTGCGGCCCGCGCCCGGCGGATGACGCCGAGCGCGTCCGCGCTGCTGAGCGACACCTCGACCAGGGGTATCCCGCTCTCGACGAGCGTCATGACCGATCTGAAGGACGCTTCGGGGTCAGAGCCGCGGACGATGGCGACCAGCCGCTCACTGCGGAGGCGTGCGGTGAAGTCCGTGCGGTCCATGCTGTTCTCTTCCTGTGCTCCGGTGATTTCTGAGCCTGCCGGGGGATCCGCCGGACACGTCCGCCGGGCAGGAGGCCGGGCCGGAGGATTCGGGCTGCCCCGAGAGGGTTCGGCTTCTGCGCAGCTCAGCGCTCAGCGTCCTGCCCCGCGCTCCTCGCGGATCTGCTCGACCACATGCGTCGCGGTCTTCCGTACCTCCTCGGTCTCGGTGAGGAAGTGCCAGTAGTCGGGGTGGCGCCCCTCCAGCCCCGACACCGCCCGGTCGAGCCGCTCCACCGCCTGGTCCAGGGGGCGGGCGTGCCGGGGGTCCGGTGTGTTGCGGCCGGCCATCGCCAGCCGCTGGGCGTCCCGGATCGCGAACCTGGTCCGCTCGATCTCCTGCTGCGGGTCCTTCGCCACGGCGTTGAGGCGTTCGAGCCGCGCACCGGCCGCCGAGACCGCCTCGTCGGTGTTGTCGAGCAGCGTCCTGACCGTGGTGAGGAGGGACGTCACATCGGGCCAGCGCTGCTCCTCACGCGCCTTGGCCGCCTCCTTGAGCTTCTCCTCCGCCTGCCGTACGGACACGGCGGCCTGCTCGGGCACCTGCTGGAGGTCCTGCCAGCACGGCGCGGTGAAGCGGCGGCGCAGCTCACTGAGGACCGGGGCGACCGTCCCGGCCCGGGTGGTGAGCGCCTGGGCGCGGGTACGCAGCGAGACCAGGCGCCGGTCGATCTCGGCGGCCCGCTCCGGCAGCCGCGCGGCCTCGGCCCCCACGGCCTCGGCGTCCCGCATCACCTTGTCCGCCCGGTCCAGCGTGCCCTGCACCCCGTGCTGGGCCGCGCCCTGGTTGAGCTTGGTCAGCTCGGGCCCGAGCTGCGCGAGACGGGTGGCGAGATCGTCGGCCTTCAGCCCGGAGTCCCGTACCGCGTCGAGCGCGTTGCTCGCGGAGAGCAGCGCCTGCCGGGCCCGCTCCACGGCGGGCGCGAGCCGGGCGAGCTGAGTCTCGGCCTTGCCGAGCAGCGGCCCGAGCCCCTGCCCGAACCGGTCGAGCTCGCCCTTCACCCGGACAAGATCGTCCTTGGCCCGCGTCAGCTCCGTACGCGCCTGGGCCAGCGCCGAGCCCTCCAGACCGTCCCGGTCCAGGTCATGGGCGTCGACCGCGGTGATGTACGAGGTGCTGACCTCGTCGATCCGCTGCCCCAGCGAGGCGAAGCCGGAGAGCGCCCTGCGGGCCTCGGGCGAATCGTCCACCGCGGAGATCGTCTCGATCGAGATCCGCAGATCACGCTGAGCGGTGTCCAGGTCGTAGAAGGCGGCGGCCGCCGCGTCCTTCGCGGCCTGCGCCTCGGCCCGCTGGCTCTCGCCGCGCCCGCCGAACCAGCGCCTGGTGCCGCCGCCCGCGAAAGTCCCGGCCAGACCGGCCAGCAACGGCACCGGGAGCGCCATGAGCGTCAGGACATCCCGGACGGCACTCGCTCGCGCATACGGCTGTCCGTGTCTTGCCGTCACATCCCTCTCCCGTGCTGGTCCGCCCTGCCCTGGCCATTCTCCCACCAGGCAGGGACGAACACACGGGCCGGTCAGTCCCCGCTGCGAACAGTGATCCTTCCGTTGTCACTGCGGGCGGTGACCGAGTGGTGACTGGCGTCGTCCGTGGGCACACCGACCTGGGTGCTCCCGTTGCGCGCCTGGGTCCTGACCTTGTACGCGAGCCCCGCCTTCCGGGGCAGCGTGATCTCGACCGACCCGTTGTTGCTGACACCCTCCACCCGGTCGGGAACCGAGGCGAGCGCCAGCCGGATCCCGCCGTTGCTGGAGTCCGCCGCGACCTGCCCGGACGAGATGCCGGTGGCGTTGATGCTCCCGTTGCTGCTGTTCAGGTCGAGGGCTCCGCTGGAGTCCCGGACGGTCACCTTGCCGTTGGACGAGCGGAGCTTCAGCGCGGTGTCGAACCCGGTGGCGGTCACGGACCCGTTGCTGTCGCTCAGCACCACGGAGACCCCGCGCGGCACCTCGATCCGGTGCCGTGACTCGCAGTTGCTGATGACGGCGCTGCACTTCACCTTCAGGGTGAGCGTGTCGTCCCGCATCGACCAGGAGGCGTGGGGTCCGCTCCCCATGAAGACCCATCCGCCGACGTGCCGTGTGACCTGCACGGACTTCACATCGGCCGGCACCAGCTCGATGGCCGAGTCGTCGGTCCGGACGGTCAGCGTCTTCCCGCTGAGCGCGAAGTCCTTGTGCTCGGCGGGGGCGTCCGAAGCATCCGAGCCGCACCCGGTGAGGGCGATGGAGACAAGAACGGCCCCGCCGGCCGCGACCAGCGTACGAGTACGGAGTGCCACGTAGATCATTCCCCCAGATCGAACCGAACCTGCCGAAGGCCCCCAACGGTACGGACGCCTCCCGTCCCGGCACGATCCAGCGGCCCACCGGACCGGGGGTGGGGTTATCCCCAGGGCGCGGGGCCGGGCGCGGGCCGGGCGCAGGCGTCGGTGGCGCGCGCGGGGGCGCGTGCCCCGGGGTGTTCCATGGCCCGTACAACAGGTTTGCGAGCGGGGGGTCAGGGCCATGTACCCTGTTGCTTCATCCACGGGTGCGTAGCTCAGGGGTAGAGCGCTGCTCTTACAAAGCAGATGTCGGCGGTTCGAAACCGTCCGCGCCCACCAGCCAGAACGCCCCCGCAGCGAGTCGCTGCGGGGGCGTTGACGGTAGTAGCTGACGGCGGTTCATTCCTGACGGCACACCCGGGGCTCGGGTCTGAGGACCAGTGGACGCCGAGAGATGTGGTATCGGTCCGGTGAACCTAGGTCAGAGGGATGCAGTTTCCCCTACTCTGAATGCGATATCTGCACGTCGCGGTGTTGATCGGTGGGGGAATATGAGCGATCAGAGAGACTGGTTCACCTGGACGCCGGCGGTCGCCACGGAAGCGGCATGCCGATTTTATTCACAGCATACGCGGGATGTGCAGTATGCCGCGTCTGCGAGCCTGATCCTTGAGCACTACGAGAAGCTTGTGCGTGGCATTGGATCTACCTTTTCGCATGTTGCCCCGGATGGGGACCCGGAGAAGATTTTTCCGGAATTCTATTCCAATGTGAGAGGCATGAAAAAGACCGTCGAAAAACTTGCTCCGGTTTCTGCTGAATTCGGAGTTACGCGGTCTGTGGAGAATTTTCTCGTATACGTTTCTGATGTGATTTCAGAGGTTCTCATAGTCTGTCCTAGCCTCCTGAAATCCCAGGAGCAGGTGACGTTGGAAGACGTACTCCAGCACGGAACAATCACTGAATTTGTGTCGTGGGCTGCCGAAAAGCGTGTTGCCCAACTATCCTTCCAGGGTCTGGATGATATTGCACAGTACGTCACCAAGCGCCTAGGGCTGAACTTGCATCAGGATGAGGATGACTGGGTCAGCCTGAAGAAGGGTATTCAGTTGCGTAATCTGATCGTTCATAGGCGGAGTCGTGTGGATGAGCGATTTATTCGATTGACCGGAGAGAAGGGGCTAGTTAGAGGTAGTTCCTATCCGACGACTATGCCTGACTATGTCCGCACTGCCCGAAGCGCAATGAAGATTGTCAGCGAATTCGATGCAAAAGTGGCTCAAAAATTCCCGGTCGAGCGGCGATCGACAGTGGATGAAGATTGGTATAGCGAAGGTCGCTGGGGGCCAGATGGTCGTAAAGCTAAGTCTGGGCCGAGTAGCTCTTCCGTGTAATCCATCCGCTGTGAACGAGGCATCGCCGCCTGTGTTTCGCGCTTGCAGGCGGCGATGCCTACATTCAGGAAGTTGGGTGCCGTCGCCGTAGGAGGCGATCCATGTGACCCATTGCTTCCCGCCGGTTGTCGTCGGACACGTGGGTGTAGATGTTCATCGTGACAGCAATTTGCGAGTGCCCGAGAATTTCCATCACGACCCGCGCTGGCACGCCAGCGGCGGACAGGAGCGTGGCGCACCCGGGCCGTGCGTCGTGCAGGCGAACGCGGCGCAGCCCGGCGTCCTCCGTAATGCGTTCGAATGACCGGCTGAGGTTTCTCGGCTCGATCGGTCGCCCGGTTTTGGTCGTGAACACGTAATCGCTGTTATGCCAGGCATGCCCTGCGGTGAGGCGCTGCTCGCTCTGACGAAGACGCTGCCAGCGCAGCGGCGCCACGCACATGAGCGGTACGGGGATGGCTCGCGTGCTGCGGTTCTTCGTGGAGTCTGCGTACAGCTCCTTCTGTACCCGCTGGATTTGGTTTCGCACAGTGAGCGTGCGGCGCTCCAAGTCGATGTCTGACCAGCGAAGCCCAAGGACTTCTCCTCGCCGCAGCCCCAGAGCCACGGCCAGCATGAACGCTGTATACAGCGGATCCTTCCTCGCGGCCTCCAGGAAGGCCGCCGTCTCCTCCAGGTCCCGTGGCTTCAGCTCCCGCGACGCCACACGTGGGGCAGGAACGAGCTTTGGAGCCGATTTGCGGGATCAGGTAGCGGCGTACGTGGGTCTCGTACTTGGCGTACGTCGTCTTCTTGTTGTCGTCCCTGACGAACTCCTCCAGCCAATAGGGCAGCCATTCGGAGAGCCTGGCCGAACGGGTGGGCGTCGGGACGCCTTGCCGGTCGCGCAGGACTAGGGCCTGTCCGGCGGATCATGTGACTGTCGGGCTGGCTCGTCGTTGTGCTCGGCATGGGGCGGGGTGATCTGACGAATGCGGAGTGGGTGCGGCTGGAGCCGCATCTGCCGTCCGCCGGGCGACGCGGCGGTCGTTGGAGCGATCACCGAAAGGTGGTCAACGGGATCCTCTTTCGCGTGCGGACCGGCATGCCGTGGCGGGATCTTCCCGAGCGTTTCGGCAGCTGGAAGACCGTTTACGAACGGCACCGCCGCTGGTCGGCAGACGGCACCTGGGACCGGATCCTGCGTGCCATCCAGGCTGACGCCGACCTGGCTGGCCGGCTCGACTGGACCATGGTCAGCGTCGACTCCACCTCCTGCCGAGCCCATCAGCACGCGGCCGGGGCCCGCAAGAAGGCACCACACGTCCCGAAAAAAGATCGATGCCCCGAAACCACCGACCCGACGAAAGGCTCGGACGGTCCCGGGGCGGCCTGACCTGCAAAATCCACCTCGCCGATGGGGGAGGTTGCCGCCCGCTGGCCTTCCTGGTGACACCGGGCCAGTGGGGTGACGCACCGCAGATGATCGAGGTCCTGAAACGGATCCGGGTCCACCGCCCTCAGGGCGGTCACCCGCGAACCCGGCCGGACCACGTCGGTGGCGACAAGGCATACAGCTCGCGGCGCAACCGCCGCTACCTGCGCAGACGCCAGATCAAGCACACGATTCCCGAGCCGAAGGACCAGCGAGCCAATCGCAAGCGCCGCGGCAGCAAGCGCGGTCGGCCCACCGGCTTCGACAGCGAGATCTACAAGCGCCGCAACGAAGTCGAACGGACGATCAACCGGCTCAAGAACCACCGGGCCGTCGCCACTCGTTACGACAAACGCGCCTACGTCTTCCACGGCACCGTCGCCACCGCGGCGATCCGGCTCTGGCTCAGGGGCTGAGTAGACCTGCTGTCTCAGTCCCCGAGGAACCACAGGTAGAGGTGGTGTCCGTCGAGAACCGTCTGGCCCAGGTCCAGAAGCTCACGCGCGAACTCCTCCGTGACCACGCCGGGAGGCAGACCCGGCACTTCGGCCAGCAGGGTGGCCACCTGGCGACTGTTGAAAACAGTGTCTGCATAGGGCAACAGGTGCCCCAGCATCGGAAACACCGACTCGTCGAGACCCGCCAGCTCCGGCCCCCAGACCACACCGTGCTTGGCGCGAGCCTCGATCGTGCCGACCTCGCTGCGGACCTGGAGATTAATCATGCTTCGAGCCTACGGCTCCAAGATCCGCCGGAGCACCTAACACCCCGCTACGTATCTCCCGATCCGGCGACCAGCGGGCGAACGGCCTCTTCGCTCGGTTGGACTCCAGTTCTACGAGCTTCCTCCGGATCGCATCTCCCGGCCGATTCCCCACCAAGTCCTCTTGCAGCACAGCTACCTACCCCCCCTCGGTTTGGGAGTCCACCGCACCACGCCCCCGCAGAGGTGCCAAGACACCGATTCCGGCTACCGAGAGCTGTTACAGGTTTCTCTACCTCATCAAGGCACCCGGCTGCGCTCCGCTCCGCCGGGCGCGCTTCCCGGCTCTGGCTGCGCCCGCGCTCCTACCTTCGGCCCGCTCGGCGCTGCCGCCGCCGACGCGCGCCCGCTGTGTAGGCCCGAGGGGCATGAGACGAGAACCAAGCCCGCGGCTTCAAGACGATGCCTCCGGCGGGGGCGCTCAGACTCTGGGATGGGGGGGGGGGGGCTCCGTTCGCGAGTGCCGGCCGGAGCGTGGCGAGCGTCGTGGGACGCCCACCCCGACCACCTTCGACCCAGGCATAGCCGAGCAGTCGAGTCCCAGGGCGTCAAGGTCGTTCGTACGGTGGTGCGCTCCACCTTGACGCCCTGAACCACGCCCGCTCCACGGTGTGTGGGTCGAAGGCGGACGGGATGGGGGCCGGAGTGAGTGGTACGTTCACGGGAGGGACTCCGCAGCCTATTCGGCATATAGGATCCATCTATAGCTTCCAAACCCGGTCCAGCGCGTCGGTCGCCAGAAAACGCGATCTTTCCTCGATCTGGGCATCAGACGGGAAGGCGTCGGAGTTCGCTTCCCACGCTTCGAGCTCCGTATCGAAAAATGCCCTTCCCTTCCTAAGCGCCTCAGCCTTAGAAGACAATGGTGCATCCCCAAGGGCACTGTTTAGACGGTTGGTGAGTAGCGTCAGATTACCAATCGAGTAGACCGGGTCGAGATGGTTCTTGGAGGCCACAGACTGAGGCTTGATGTGCTCAATTGACCAAGTCGCGAGATTCTGGCCCGCGGGCAATAGCCCTTCCAGTTTCGCAAAAGACATCAGCACATAAGCGATGAAGATTTTACGAGATCGGAGCTTCTGCGCCTGATTCAACTGAAGCGACGGGGCGTAGAACAGCGAACAAAATGCTTGAACAGATCTTGTGCGGTCGGGCAGGCTTGTGCGAAGTTTTTCTTTCAAGTCCTCGATAGCCACCGCCACATCGGTGGAGGAGGTAGCGCTCTCCAAGCGAACAGCAAAGCGGTTATATCGGCTTCGAGTTCCGCCAGTAGATCCGCTATTCGTGAGCGCTGTGTACTGAAAATGGAAGGCTTCAACTAGCCTAAGAACTTCGATGACCTGCGCTACCTTGAGCAACCTTGTTTCGCGGAACTTGCGAGCCACTGCAAGTACCGTGGAGTTCGCTACAGAGACATTGAAAAGTGCAAGCGCGCGAACACTGTCAACGAATTCTGGAACGGCGAACGCATTTCGTAGGCCACGAGATTTCGGCTGCACCTGCACATTTTCAGCCTCAAGCCATTGATAAGTTTCCGCATCGCGTTCGAGTTCCCGCAGATATGAAAGATGTGCGTCTGGACCTGCACTCACGATACGGCTAATCGCTTTGAATAGTTCGGGCTCCTTTACCGCCTCGCGACGAGAGTTCCAGGACTGCCAAATAAATCTGTCGACGACATCCGCGCTAACGCGCCCTAGCTGAACACTGTCTACTACTCGTTCCCAGCGACTTGCAACCGCTCTCCTGTCGTCGGCATCTGTAGAGCTTCCGCGAATCAGGAGATTCTTGACCAGGTCTGACAGTCGCAAGTCAGATCCACGCGTATTCAATGTCTCGAAGACCAAGAAGCCGTCTTCCTCGGATGCCAGCTCAACCTGAATCACCCGCGCTTTCAAAGCGTTTGAGCGAATCAATTTTAGATGCTCAACTTGCCCATCTGGCGTCAATCCCTTGAGGGCGGAAAGGATTTTTTCCTCGAAGAAGGAGCGCGCCTCCCCAATTCGCTCGGCGCTTTTATTCCACTTTGCCCCCGATGGTATGGCATTTGGATTCTGGATCTCTTCGTAAAACATGCTCTCGGGTCGGCGCAAAACTGGATGGCTCTTACCGTCGTCATCCTTGACGACCAAATACTTCTGGGTGCTTAGGGCCTGACTGCTGGCTACGCCGGCATCAAAGCTGGCAACGTTGGCGTGCTTATTAGCTACTTCATCAAGTGCATCACGCACAACGGACAGAAGGATTGCGCTCGTGGTTAGTCGTTGTTGACCGTCAATAATGGAATAAGTGTCGCTAAATAGGTCTCTTTTCTTGCTGACCCACGTTACCGTGGATCCGAA
Organism: Streptomyces sp. NPDC059398; assembly: GCF_042751845.1. Taxonomy (NCBI): domain Bacteria; kingdom Bacillati; phylum Actinomycetota; class Actinomycetes; order Kitasatosporales; family Streptomycetaceae; genus Streptomyces; species Streptomyces sp. NPDC059398. The sequence goes on from NZ_JBHYWP010000039.1 coordinate 24,359, forward strand.
GAAAAAGTCGCCTTTCGCTAGGATTACGTCGTCCCAAAAATCGACGAGCTGATCTCGTGACCAGCTGTATGGGCGCTGGAAATTGGGGACTTCGTAAAGGCATTGCTGAAAGCAGGTCTGTATGGTCTTCGTCTTGCTCTCAATTGGAATAAGGTCGCTGCTCGGATTCGCCTCGGACATTCCTAGCCTCCATGCCATCCACTGACTCTGCTGCGAACGGTATCGCAAGACCAAGCTACTGGGCATACGTTTTGGATGAAGAGTCAACGGCTTGTGCTGCCTGTCCTGCAGCCTTGCCTCCTGGCCCGGCGCTGAAGTCGCTATCGATGGCGTGAGTCACCGCCCTGTGTCGAAGGGCGAGAGTGTAGCCCGGGCTCGGTCCTACGATCCTTCTATGCGAAGAGGAGCGATCACGCGAGAGTCCGTGCTTAAGGTCTTGGCGGAACATGACGAGTTGGGGCGTGACGTCTTCCTGGCGAAGTACGGCTTCGGGGAGGCGCGGTCCTACGCCTTGGTCCACCAAGGTCGGGAGTACGACTCCAAGGCCGTTGCGGGGGTGGCTCACAAGTGGGATCAGGGGCGGGCCCTCAGGCCGGACGAGTTCAGCGGCGGCAAGGATCACGCCGCGGCGTGGCTCAAGCGGGTGGGCTTTCAGGTCAAGGCGATCAAGAATCCGGACTGGGCTCGCGACGAGATCATCCTTGCCTGTCAGCTCGTGATGGGGAACGGTTGGAAGGGGCTGGATGCCGGCGATGGCCGGGTGGTGGAGCTGTCCGCCCTGCTCCAGTTGCTTCCCATCCACGCTGAGGCGGACCGAAACGAGAAGTTCCGCAACCCCAACGGCGTCGCTCGTAAGACGTTCGATATTGCTACTCGGCACCCGGAGTACCAGGGGAAGCCCACCAACGGCGGTGCACTGGATGCCGCCGTCCTGCGCGAGTTCCTTGCTCGGCCGCAGGCGATGACCGAGGCCGCGAGGCTGATTCGGCAGGGCATTGCGACCGGCGACTTGCAGTCCTTCGTGCCGACCGAGGAAGAGGAGTTCGGCGACGACTTCAGCGCGCCTGAGGGGCGGTTGCTCATGCGCTGGCACAGGGCGCGCGAACGGGACAGGGGCCTGCGCAAGAAGAAGATCGCTTCTGTTCTTCAACTTGGCGGACAGCTCGCTTGCGAGGCTTGCGGCTTCGACTTTGAGAAGTTCTACGGGGACCGCGGAGCCGGGTACATCGAGTGCCATCACGTCCTGCCCCTGCACGTAGCTGGGGAAAGCCGCACCAAGCTCAGCGACCTGGCCCTCATCTGCGCCAACTGTCACCGCATGATCCACAGGCAGGCGCCGTGGCCGACTCCTGAGGAACTGCGTGCCTCGATTGAGCAGAAGCATGCAAACGACAGACGTGCTGCCGCGGCTTTGTCGCGACCGCGCAGGCCGGTTGACGAGCAGGTGCCGAACCCATGAGCTGACATCCACTCCTGACATCAACGTCGTTGCACAACGACAGACCTGGAGAGCCCTGGACGGCAACCACGGACGAGCCTGCCAGGTCGCGTAGGCGGCTCCGGTCGAACCTACAAAGCAGATGTCGGCGGTTCGAAACCGTCCGCGCCCACCAGTGCGAAGGCCCCCAGCCGATCATGGCTGGGGGCCTTTGGCATCCACTTCTGACATCACCGGGCGTGGTCACCACGGTTGGGACGCTGCCGCTTCAGCATGCGGTCGAGGTGACTCACCGCCTCGCGCCGCGTGTCCTGGACGACGCGTAAGGGGAGTCGGTATTGGCCCCTCCGAGATTGGCCCCCGAGTGCCTGTCTGTGGGCAGGCGCCCTTGGTTCGGTTCAGATCGATAGGGCCTGTCCTTCGTAGGACAGCCTCAGCAGGTCTTGTCGCCGCTGGCCGAGGTACCAACTGGCGGACTGATCCAGGTCGATGGTGGTTCTGATGACGGCGGTGCTGCCGGAGGTCACCTCTGCGAGGACCTCTCCTCGCGGGGAGATGATCATGCTGGGGCAGTGCTGGTGAGGGTCCGCGACGTTCGCCGCCAGGACGAACCGCTGGTTCTCTGCTGCGCGACTGATGAGGTGGCTTCTCCAGACTCCGGCCGGCTCGGCTGTATTGACTGCGTGGGTGAGGTAGATGAATGCCTGAGCTCCGCTGTCGGCAAGGTGCTGCCACTGCTCGGGGAAGCGGATCTCCCGGCAAATCTGGACACCGAGCCTGACTGGCCCGCCAGCCATGGGGATGGAAAGCGTGGAGAGGTCCGTCCCGGCTTCCAGTCGGCCGCGTTCGTGCATCGCCAGGTTGATCTTCCGGTAGATCCACCTGGCGCCGTTGGGTGAAAAGTAGACGGCGGCGTTGCTCCAGACTCCCCGGTCGAACAACAACGTGCCGCAGAACAGATGGATGGCGTTTTGTTGTGCCAGGTCAGCAACTCGGTCTGTGGCGTGTGCCAGGGCCGGAGTGTCGAGGTTGGCCAGGGCTGAGAGGTCGGATCCGTAGCCGGACAGTGCGCCCTCGGGCAGGACGACGATGTCGTCGGGTCGGGTCTCGGCCAGGACCTCGGAGATCAATTCCAGATTCCGCTCAACGTCCCACGTGATAGGGAACTGCGCGACCGTTAGGGATAACTTCACGAATCCTTCTTCCGACGGCTGAACTCGGTAGCGTAGGCGGACCAGTCCTCACTCGGTACCTGCCCCCACTGGGCGGCCACTCTGATGTGGAATCCGAGCATCCGGGCGAGGATCGCAAGAGCTCGGACGGCCTGCGGAGCCGTGACCGCGACTGTGCGTGAGTGGAGTGACGAGGAGGGGTGGGGTGTCCTCGACTCGCCCCAGACCCCCGGCGGATGTTTCGGCCACTATGCCGACATCCAGGCGCTTGGATGTCGCACGCTGCCAGCAGGTCAACAGGTCGATCTGGTCTGGGAGGCACCGGGCTTCAGACAGGACGGGTACGACTACCGCGCCGTGAGCATCGTTCCCAGGTCTGTCTGACATCGACGAGGTTGGAAGGCGGCGTGCGGCAAGCCCCCCCCCGAGCGGCCGTCGGATCCGCCGACGAGCACGTCAGGGGTGTGCCGGCCGGCCATGGCCCTTGCCGAGGGCCCCACGCGGCCAGACCAGGGGCCCGTGGCCGATCGGTTCGTCCGCCAGGCGGCAGGTCGTTTCCGCCACCGGTCGGCGACGGCTTCAGCGTCCCGCCTCGTACAGCAATTGCGTCCGCCGACCCTGGACATCGTGCCGGGCTGAGCGTCAAGTCCGGTATGTGCATGCCATGTTAATCTGACGCGCCAACACATAGTCGACCGCCTGACCAGCCAGGAGTTGGCTCTGACCGGCTGATCCCGACGGCTGGTTGAGTGCTGAGGGGAACGTATGAACAACGGTAAGAAGAAGCTGACCGCTGCTGCCGTTTCGGCGGTGCTTTCGTTGTCGGTGATCGGTCTGACCTGGCACGTGACGGCTGAATCCCATAGGGGCACGAGCAGGACCGTGGCCGGTCAGTGGCCCGATGCGCAGGATTCCTCGGTGACTTACGGGGCGGCCGACGTGACCCCGGCTACTCAGTGGCCCGGGGCTCAGGGCTCTTCCGTCGAGGTCTAGGGCATTTCCTTCGGATCACCGCGCTGACCAGATGAAGATGGCGGCGAGGTGGAGTCCTGAGGGGTGGATGGTGGCGGCCTTGTCGTAGCGGGTGGACGGGCCGTGTCACTGCTTGAGTTTGTTGATGCAGCCCTCGGCCGTGGTGCGTTGCTTGCAGGCGGCGCGGTCGAAAGCCGGTGGTCTGCCGGCTGGGCTGCCGAGGCGTTTACGGGTGGCGGCCCGGTCGGTGGGCTGCGGGATCACGGCCTGGATCCCGCGAGGCATACCCAAGGGGCTCAGGGCATGCCGACAGGGCCCGCAACCGCTGGCAGCGCCTGCCCCCCCCACGCCCGTGCCGCGCCACGGCAGCGCCGAGGCGACGGTCGGGGACACCGTCTGCACTCCCGGCGGCGGCGCAGCCGGTGGGCACCGTCGCCGGGAATGACGCTTGCGGGCCGCCCCGGCTGAGGGCTCCGGCACCGCGCCGCTGTGGGCGAGGACGGCCGCCCCGGACCCCTGGGCGCCAGGACCCCAGGACCCCAGGAAGGCTGCGGGGAGGCCCCTCGGTCAGTCAGGAGTGCTGCGGATCGTCGGCGCTGCGGCCGTAGCGGGCGAGCATCGTCGTGACCGCCTCGTCGACGGCGTGGCCGATGTCGGCAGGTGCGGGGCTCCAGTCGGCGAGCAGCATCCGCGGCCACAGGACGTAGTTGGCGATCATGCCGAGGAACTGGTTGGTGGCGCTCTCCGCGTCAGGCACCACCGCGGTGCCCGTGGCGTGCTGGGCCTCCAAGTAGTGCTGGACGGAGATGAAGTAGGGCAGCTTGCCCAGCTCGAACTGAGCCCGTCCCAGTTCCGGGAAGCGCGGCAGTTCGGCGATGACGATACGGAAGAGGGCCGCCATCGCGGGCCGGCCGATCAGGTCGGCGTACTGGCGGCCGATCGCGCTCAGGCCGGCGCGCAGGTCACCGGGGTGCGTCGCGGGCGCCACCGGGTCCGGACCGCCCTTCCAGTACTCGGTGACGATGGCTTCGAAGAGCGCCGCCTTGGTGGGGAACTGCTTGAACAGCGTGGACTTCGAGACGGCTGCTTCCTGCGCGATCTTTGCCAGCGAGGTCCCGTCGTAGCCCCGTTCCAGGAACAGCTTCGTGGCCGCTGCGGTGATCGCCTCGCGCTTGCGCCGAGCGAGGTCTTGATGGTGCGCGGAGAGTCCTGCGGTCATGGGCCCAGTATGACCCATCACGAGGCGAGTCACTTGACTCGCCACTGTGCAGATGTTTACGTGGAAGGGAGGCGAGTCGTGCGACTCGCATTCGTGCGACGGGAGCATTTCCCGTCGGCGTCCTTCCGTTCCCGCCGTTCCCGCAGGGAGAGCATTCATGGAGTCAGGCAAGATCGCATTGGTGACCGGCGGCAATCGTGGGCTGGGCCGGGTCACGGCCCAGTCGCTGGCCCGGCACGGGCTACGCGTCATCGTCACCTACCGCGGCGACGCGGGGGAGGCCGAGGAGACGGTCAGGAGCGTTCAGGAAGCCGGCGCCACGGCCGCCGCACTGCGGCTGGACATCAGCGACGTGGCCTCCTTTCCTGCCTTCGTCTCCCACTTGGCCGCGCAGCTGGAGCGCTGGGACGCGACCCGGCTGGACGTCCTGGTCAACAATGCCGGGATCGGGCTGTTCGGACCGCTGGAAGCGGTCACGGCCGACGACTACGACGCGGTGATGGACACCAATGTGCGCGGCACGTTCTTCCTCATCCAGGCGCTTGCGCCCGTGCTGGCCGACGGGGGGCGGATCATCAACGTCTCTTCCTCCCTCAGCCGCCACACCAGTGCCGGTACCTCGGTCTACTCGGCCTCCAAGGCGGCGGTCGAGGTCCTCAGCCGGACGTTGGCCGTGGAGCTGGGGGCGCGCAAGATCCGCGTCAACGCCATCGCGCCGGGGCCGACCGCCACCGACTTCAACGGCGGCGCCATGCGGGACGACGCGCAGATGCGCGAGGGCCTGAGCGCGCAGACCGCGCTCGGCCGCGTCGGCGAACCGCAGGAGATCGGCGACGCCATCGCCGCGCTCGCCTCCGATGACCTGCGATGGGTCACCGCCCAGCGCCTCGAAGTATCCGGCGGCGCCCTGCTGTAGGCAATGTTGTCGCAATAGCAGGCCCGGGGCGGTACGGGCAGCTCAGGGGGTGGAGCGAGCAGGCGGCTCCGCGGGAGCCGGGGAGCCCGGGGCGGTCTCCTCCTGCCGTGCCGTGTTCCAGGTTCTGCCGACCGCGACGTCGTCCCGGTACCGCAGGAGCAGCATGGCCGCGTCGTCCTGGAGCGGTCCTGCCGTGTGCTGCACCAGGTCCTTGCGCAGGCTCTCCAGCGCGCGCTCGGGATCGTCGTCCCGCAGCAGCCGGTGACGCTCGCCCAGCGGGTAGAAGGTCCCGTCCTGGTCCCTGGCCTCGGTCACCCCGTCGGTGTAGAGAAGCAGCTGGTCACCGGGGCCGAAGGGAACACGGAAGGGCTCGGGCCCGTCGGTTCCGTGGACGCCGAGGCCCAGCGGCAGCGCGTAATCGGCCGGTTCGGGGAAGTGCGCGGAGCCGTCCGCCCGTACGAGGAGGGGCGGCGGGTGACCGTAGTTGAGGAAGAGCGCGCCGCTCTCCGGACTGATCTCGGCGATCAGGGCCGTCACGAACTTCTCGCCCTGGAGCGCCCGGTCCACGGAGCGTTCGACCCGGGCTCCGACCCCCGCCAGATCCGGCTCGTCGTGCGCGGCCTCCCGGAAGGCCCCGAGGACCACGGCGGCGGTCTCGACGGCCTCCAGCCCCTTGCCCTGGACGTCCCCGACGACCACGCGCACGCCGTCCGGGGCGGCCACCACCTCGTACAGGTCACCGCCGATGTGCGCCTCCGCCACCGCCGAGGTGTACGAGACGGCCGCGCGCAGATGACCCGCGGTGTGCGGCACCGGGCGGAGCAGCACCCGTTGGGCCACCTCGGCGATGGAGCGGACGCTGGCCAGCTCCGCCTCGCGGCGCTGGCGCATGACGGCGGCGGCGATCCCGGCGACGGTCACGCCGAGCACCGAGGACATCGCGGTGTAGCCGCGTCTGGCGTGGAAAGCCCCGTCGTGCCAGGCCAGCGAGTAGCAGAGCACGAGCGCGAGCAGCCCGACGACAGCCGTGCGCCGCCAGCCGCCGATCAGCCCGGAGAACGCCGGTCCGAGCGAGATCAGCGGCAGGAACCCGACGGTCGAACCCGCTGAGATGTCCACCCCGGCGACCACGCCCATCACCGCGAACGGCAGGATCGACAGCAGCGACAGCGAGGCAGACGCGGGGCTCTTCTCCTCTGGCACAGCGGCTCTCCGATGGTGTGGCGGGTGATTCGCGGGCGGTCTCGTGTCTCCTCGGTTCTCCAGAGCTGTCAGACGGTCATCCGTGCGGTTCCGTTGCACGTGGGCGCGGGTATGCGCGCCCCCGGGTACGGGCCGGGACACGGCCCCGGCCCCGCCCACCTTAGATGTTTAGACTATGCAACTGTTTCCCTTGCGAAGCATTGGGAGTGGCTGCGCCGTTATGGAATCGAGGCCGGCTGTACGGGCCGTCCGAACACGGGCAAACACGGGCCGTCCGAACACGGGCCGTCCGAACACAGGGCGAGCGGGCCGGACCCGCGTATGAAACCGAACACCCCCATGAGGCAGTCTCTGTTGACGTGTACTCACTCCCGCACCAGAGCCAGCAGAGCACCGCCGAAGGGCACATGATCGTCTGCGGTGACGACGGTCTGGCCCACCGGCTCGCCGTCGAACTGCGTGGTGTGTACCGGGAGACGGTGACCCTCGTCGTCCCGCCTGCCGGGGTCCCGGGCGCCCCGGCGGACACCCAGCTTTCCCCGGTCGGGCGGGCCTCCGCGCTCTTCGGGCGGATGTCGCGCGTCGTCGCCGGACCGTCGTCCGGCGGCTCCGACGCGGTGGCCGACCGGCTGCTCGAAGCCGCCGCCCTGGACGACGACGTACTGGTGCGGGCCGGGGTGGAGGAGGCGTCCGCACTGGCGCTCGTCCACCAGGACGACGAGGCGAACATCCGGGCCGCGCTCGCCGCCCGTCGGCTCAACCCCCGGCTGCGGCTGGTGATCCGGCTCTACAACCGCAAGCTCGGGCAGCATCTGGAGGAACTGCTCGACCAGGCGGCCGCCGTCAGCGCACCGGACATGGGCCGGGGTGAGGTCGACGCCTCCACGACCGTACTCTCCGACGCCGACACCGCGGCCCCCGCGCTCGCCGCGACGGTGGTCGCCGGTACGAGCAAGGTCGTCCAGGCCGACGGGCTGCTGCTGCGCGCGGTGGAGCGGCCGCCCGGCATCCGGTCGGGTCCCGTGGGGGACTCCGGCCTCTGCACCCTGGCGTTGCTCTCGTCGACCACGGGCGACCCGGGCGGCGCCGACGGTTCGGACAGCAGTGGTGAGGACGGCCCCCAGCTCCTGCCCGACGAGGAGTCCGTACGGGCGGCGGCCGGGCGGGGCACCGTCGTTCTGGAGACGGTCTCCTACCGGGGCCCCGATCTGTCCCCGAGCAGGCTGGCCGGGCGCGGAGCGCCCCTCGCGCAGGTGTTCTCGCGACGGCTGCGCTGGTCCCTCCTCGGGATCTTCGTCTCGGTGCTCGGCCTGGCCGTCGCGTCCTGGCTGACCACCGGCGATCCGCCGGTCCACGCCGCGTATCTGACCATCCTCGACATCTTCGCGATCGGCGATCCCGCCATCGGCGAGCCCACCGGCCGCCAGGTGATCCAGATGCTGTCCGGGCTGACCGGGCTCCTGCTGCTGCCGGTGCTGGTCGCCGCCGTACTGGAAGGGCTCGGTACGTTCCGTACCGCCGCCGCGCTGCGCAGGCCGCCGCGCGGGCTCTCCGGCCATGTCGTCCTGCTCGGGCTCGGCAAGATCGGCTCGCGGGTGCTGGCGCGGCTGCGGGAGCTGGACATCCCCGTGGTGTGTGTGGAGGCCGATCCGGACGCGCGCGGGATCGCCCTGGCCCGGCGGCTGCGGGTGCCCATCGTGATCGGCGACGTGACCACGGAGGGCGTGCTCGAAGCCGCCAAGATCCAGCGCGCCCGCGCACTGCTCGCGCTCACCAGCGCCGACATCACCAATCTGGAGGCCGCCCTCTACGCCCGTACGGTGAAGCCCAACCTCCGGGTGTCGATGCGGCTCTTCGACGACGCGTTCGCCTCCGCCGTCTTCCGTACGCTGCGGACGGCCCATCCGCGGGCGGTCACCCGCAGCCGGAGCGTCTCGACGCTGGCAGCACCCGCCTTCGCCGCGGCGATGATGGGCCGGCAGATCCTCGGCGCCATGCCGGTCGAACGCCGGGTGCTGCTGTTCGCCGCCGTGGAGGTCGCGGGCCATCCCCTGCTGGAGGGCCGCACGCTCGGTGAGGTCTTCAGGGAGGGCGCCTGGCGGATCCTCGCGCTCGATCTCGCGGACCCGGACGAGCGCCGCGCCGATCTGTCCGCGCCCCGCTCCTCGTACGGCGGCGACGACCGCAAGGCCGAACTGGTCTGGAACCTGCCGCAGAGCTACGTACTGCGCCCCGAGGACCGGGTCGTCATCGCGGGGACCCGGCAGGGCCTGGCCGATCTGCTGGGCAGGAGGCGGCAGTCCCGCGTCACGTCGGAGCCGTAGGGGGCTGGGCGGGTGCGCGCGGTCGCGCTTCCGGATCGCTCTGTTCCGGAAGCGAAACCGCGACCGAAACCGAAACCGAAACCGAAACCGCGACCGCGACCGCGGCCGGTCCCGGTTTCACCCGGAGGGACACATTCACCCGGATGGACGCGCTCCGGTGGCTGAGCGGGGGGTGCTCACGGAGGGTCGGAGCTGTCACCGGGAGGGCAGTGGCACCGGGCCCACCGCCGGGTCCACCAGGGCCGGAACACCTCACCGGACTGTGGCGGACGTGCGCATCACGGGATTCCCGCCGCAGCCCCCGCGCTCCCGCGCGCCTGTGCGCGGCCGAGAGGAGTCCGCAGTGACCGACGAAGCCGACCGCTCCGCCCCCACCGGCCCGACCAGCCCCACCGGCCCCTCCACTCCCGCCGGCCCCTCCGCCCCCGCCGGCCCCTCCGCCCCCGCCGGCCCCTCCGCTCCCGCCGGCCCCTCGGACCGTTCTGATGCTGCCGGTCGGGCCGCCCCCTCCGTGCCTCCTGTGCCCTCCGACCTCACGGAGCTGGCAGCCGAGGCGTACGTCTACGGGTATCCGCTGGTCTTCGACCTGTCGATGGTGCAGGCCGCGCTCCACGAGGGGTTCGGTTCGCTGCCCTCGGCCTCCTTCAACGAGTTCGCGCACTCCTCGCGGCTCGCCACCCCCGACGCGCGCTTCGTCTCCGTCAACAACGACACGGTGTACTCGATCGCGCAGCTCGACCTCTCCGGAGGCCCGCTGGCGCTGCACGTACCGGACACCCTCGGTGCGTACTACGTGCTGCAGTTCATCGACGCGTGGAGCAACAACTTCGCGTACGTCGGCCGCCGCGCGACCGGTACCGGCGAGACCAAGTGGCTGATCGTGCCGCCCGGTTGGGCCGGTGAGACCCCCGAGGGGATGACCGGGGTGATCGACGCGCCGACCACCGTCGTCTCCCTCACCGGACGCTTCGCCTGCGAGGGCCCCGCCGACCTGCCGCGGGTGCACGGGCTCCAGCGGCGGCTCACGCTCAAGGTCCTCGAAGCCGTCATGCACCACAACTGGCTGCCCGCCCCTGACCCCGATGTGCCGGAGCCGCTGCACTTCTTCGAGAAGCTGCGGGTCTGGATGGCGGCCTTCCCGCCGTCGGCCGACGACCGCGCCTACCAGGACCGTTTCCAGCCGCTGCAACTCCTGGAGGAGGGCCCTTCGCCGTACCGCCACGCGGCCCCGGAACTCGTACACGCGCTCACCGAAGGGCTGCGGCGCGGGGCCTCGCGGGTCGAGAAGGCGAGTCACACCGGAGTGGACGGAGCCCGTCCCCCCGGCGCCTGGGAGATGAATCCGCACCTCTTCGACTACAACCTCGACTGGTTCGGGGTGGGGACCCATGACTCACCGGAGTGGCGCATCGCCGACCGGACGTCGTCGTATCTGACCAGAGCGGTGGCCGCACGGACCGGGCTCTGGGGCAACCACGGTTACGAAGCGGTGTACGCGCACACCTTTGAAGACGCGGACGGCCACTGGCTCAACGGCTCCCGGAAGTACACCCTGCGCTTCGACAGCCCGCCGCCCGTGCTGTCCTTCTGGTCCGTGACCATGTACGACTCACCGGACTACTACCTCGTCGCGAACCCCGCCGACCGCTACTCCATCGGCGACCGCACCCCGGGTCTGGTCTACGGCGACGACGGCTCGCTGACCCTGCACATCCAGAAGGACCGCCCCACCGACCCGGCGGAGGCGGCCAACTGGCTGCCCGCGCCAAGCGGCGACTTCCGGCCGATGCTCCGTCTCTACACGCCGGAGCAGTCCGTCCTGGACGGGAGTTACGAGATCCCGCGCATCACCCCGAAACATGAGCCCGGGGCCGCCTGACACCGTGGGCCGGACGGCGCAGGACCGCGTCACACTGGAGGTATGTGCCGCAGTATCAAGACTCTCCGTCCGCCCGTGCTCGCCGGGGAAGCGACCGACGAGGACATCAGGGCCGCAGCGCTTCAGTACGTACGCAAGGTCTCCGGCTTCCGGGCCCCCGCCGCGCACAACCGTGCCGTGTTCGACCGGGCCGTCGACGAGATCGCCCGCGCGACCGGGACACTCCTCGCCGACCTGGAGGTACGGGGGAGCGGAAACGGGAACAGCCGGGGGACGACGGAGGGGGCCGCGCAGCCGGGCGGCTGAGGCCGCGCGGGCGGGTGCCGGGTCCGGTGCCGGGTCACGGGGCCGGTGCGGGCACCCGGGGTCACGAGGCCGGTGCGGGCACCGGCGCGGGACGCCGTATCAGCAGCGCGGCCACCGTGCCCGCGCCGAACAGGGCGAGGACCGAGACCGCCGTCCCCAGCCAGCTCGCGCCCAGCCACTGGCCGCCGAAGTATCCGAGCCCCACGCTGTACCCCGCCCACGCCACACCCGCCAGCGCCGACCAGGGCACGAACTCCTTCGCCCTGCGGTGAGCGGCGCCCGCGCCCAGCGAGACCACGGAGCGGCCGGCGGGTGCGAAGCGCGCTATCACGACGAGCAGACCGCCGCCCCGGGCCAGCGCCGTGCCGAGGCGTTCCTGGGCGCTGCTGAGACGCCGGGAACGGGCGATGGCCCTGTCCAGGCGTTCGCCCCCACGCCAGGCCAACCGGTACGCGACCAGGTCGCCCACGACCGACGCGGCCGCGGCGCACGCGGTGAGGATCAGCAAGTCCGGTACGTTGCGCGGGACTTGGCCGGCCACCGTGGTCGAGCCTGCGGCGGCGCCGGTGGCCGCCGTGATCACCAGGACCCCGCTGGGGAGCAGCGGTACGAAGACGTCGAGGACGACGGAGAGCGCTACCACGGCATAGATCCATGGACTGTCGGTCAGCGACCGCACGCTCTCGAACACCGGACTCCCCGTTCGTGAAGGCGCCGCGGCGTCGCAGGGGAGCGGCAGATGCGGCTGTACAGCCATACAGCGTACGCGGAGAGGTTCCGCTCCGATCCGCCGGGGGTTCGCCGGGGCCCGCCCCAGGCGGGATGTTCGAAAGGTCCCGTTCACCCGGATGACGGCTTCCGTGCGGAGATTCGGCCGCGCTGCGCCCAGGCTGGGGCCGTACGTCCGCCGAGCGGTGACGGACGAGCGGGCCGAGCGGACCGGGCGGACCGGGCGGACCGGGCGGGTCGAGCGGACCGAGCGGGTCGAGTAGAACGAGCAGAAGGAGCGGACGATGGCGGTGGCAGGGGTACTGGCCGGAGCGGCGGCGCTGGCGATGCTGACGGGCGGCGGGGTGGCGCCCGCCGGGGGTGCCGCGGCGGGGAGCCCGGTGGAGCGCGGTGTGCCGGTGCGGAGTGCGCCGGAGGCGCCCGCCGGGGCCGCCGGCGGCCCCGCGGGGGTGTACTGGCAGCGTGTCCACGCCCGGTTCGCTCCGCCCACCGCGTTCGTCCCGTCGTCGGCGGTGACGTACGACATGAGGCTGGTGCCCGCGGCCTCCCGGATCGAGGTCGAGCAGTACACGGATCCCTCGGGCACCCGGGTGACGGCGCGGCTGGCGGGGCTGACGCCCGGTCATCGCTTCGGTATGCGGGTGCACACCAGGCCCTGCGGCGGCACCCCGGCCGCGGCGGGCCCGCGCTATCTGCACGGCGCGGCCGGCCGGAAGCCGGGCCCGGCCGACGAGGTGCGGCTGGATTTCACCACCGACGCGCAGGGTGCGGCCACGGTGACGGCGCGGCGCGGCTGGGGATTCCGGCCCGGCGGCGCCGGATCGGTGGTGATCGACGGGGTGCGCGGCGGCTCGGCGGACCCCGTCGGGTGTTTCACGGTGCCGTTCGGGCCGTCGGCCGGCCCCGCCGCATAAGGCTCCGGCGGGGCGGCGCACGGGGTCCGGCCGCGGGCCGGACTGTGGGTCAGGCCGCCACCGGGGCCGGCTCGGTGACGCGCCTGCGGGTGACGAGCACGGAGTCGAGGGCCAGGGCGCCCGGACCGGTGAACACGAGCAGCAGGAAGGCCCAGCAGAACATCACCGAGGGCTCACCGCCGTTCTGGAGCGGCCAGAGGGAGTGCGGCTGGTGCACATGGAAGTACGCGAAGGCCATCGAACCCGAGGCGATGAACGCCGCAGGGCGCGTCAGCAGTCCGGTCAGCACCAGTACGCCGCCGACGAGTTCGATGACGGCCGCGTATCCGTCGGGCCAGGTGCCCGCCGACACCGTGCCGCCACCCACCGCGCCGCCGAGCACGCCGAAGAGGGAAGCAGCGCCGTGGCAGGCGAAGAGCAGGCCGACCACGGCGCGGAAGAGTGCCAGGACGTAGGGGCGTGCCTGGTCGGTCCGCCGACCGAGCGAGGACACTGCCGTGGATATCGAAGAAGACATGACGGTGGAACTCCTTCGGTGGGGGACGGAGCAGCCTTAGATTAGGTATGCCTGACTAGAACTTGCAAGTTCAACATTTAGTCAGCTTTTCCGCTCCCCGCCCGGCTTCTCTCCCCTCTGCCCGGGGCGGGCCGCCACCGCGCGGCGCCCCCGGATCCGTGCCGACTCCTTGTCAGTCCCGCGTCAACTCACGGTCCAGTACGGTCTCCAGCCGGCCGCCCTCCCCGTCGCGCCGCGTCTGCACCATGCGCAGCCTGGAGTACCGGCCGCGCAGATCGAGGGTCATCAGCTGGTTCCCGAACCAGGGGCCGCCGCCGTCCTTCCGCCAGCCGACCGGCGGATCCGCCAGCCGCCCGTGGCTGCGCAGGGCCCGGCCGAGCGCCCTTCCCGTACGGCTCCAGCCGAACCGGAAGCCGAAACGGACGTACGCGGGAACGCTGTTGTGCACGGGGGAGCAGGTCAGCTGCAGCACCAGGGAGTCCGGTGCCGGTCCCGGCCGCGGCCCGGACGGCCGCTGTCCCGGCGGTGTCCCCGGCTGCTCCGTTCCGTCGGGCCAGCGCGGCTCGGCGACGTACGCGTGATGGACGTCGCCGGACAGTACGCAGATCGTCGCGGGCGCCCCTTCGCCCGTGCCCGCGTCGGCGATCAGCCGGGTCAACTCGCCGAAGGAGTCCGGGAAGGCGGCCCAGTGCTCCAGGTCCGCCGTCCTGCGCAGCTTCTCGCCGAACCGCGCCCAGCGAGGTCCGCGCACCCCGGCGCAGAGCGCCGCGTCCCAGCTCTCCGCGTCATGTATCAGCGGGGGCAGCAGCCAGGGGAGCGACGTCCCGATCAGGAGGTGGTCGTAGGAGCCGGGGGTGTCCCGCAGCTGGTCGTGCAGCCACTGGGACTCCGCGGGGTCGAGCATGGCGCGGTGCTGTTCGTCCAGGACGCGCGCGGCGCGTGAGTCGACCATCAGCAGCCGGGTGCGGCCGAAGTCGCGGCGGTAGCTCCAGCGGGTGAAGGCGTGGTCGGCGTCGGCCGCGGCGGCGAACCTCCGCAGCGTCTCGGTCCCGTCCCGCGCCGAGCGCACCTCCGCGTACAGCTCGTCGGCCGCCAGCTCGGCGGGGGAGAGATTGCCGAGGTGCTGGTGGACCCAGTACGACATCAGCCCGCTGAGGATCCGCTCCTCCCACCAGTCCGTGGCGCGGATCTCCTGCTGCCAGGCCGCGCTGGTGTTCCAGTCGTCGATGACATCGTGATCGTCGAAGATCATGCAGCTGGGCACGGTGGAGAGCAGCCAGCGCACCTCGGGATCGAGCCAGGACTCGTAGTAGAGGCGGGTGTACTCCTCGTAGTCCGCGACCTCGGCGCCCGGCGCCCGGCGCAGATCGCGGCGGGTGGCCAGCCAGTCGCGGGTGTCGTCCGACACCTCGTCCGCGTACACCTGGTCGCCGAGGAGCAGCAGGACGTCGGGCCGGTCGTCCAAGGGCCCGGCGGCCAGCGAGGCCGCGAGGGTGTCCAGCGCGTCGGGCCCCACCGGATCGGGCTCGCCGTGGGCGGGGGCCGCCCAGCGGCAGGACCCGAAGGTGACCCGCACGCCCGCGGGGCCGTCCGGGCCGTCCGGCTCCGCCGCGGGGTCGGGGGTACGGATGGTGCTCGGCGGGAAACGTGAGTCCGGCGGCGGCCACACCTGCTCGCCGTCCAGCCGTATCGCGTACGGGGTCTCCGTCCCCGGCGTGAGTCCGGTCACCGGTATGAGTGCGTAGTGGTGCCCGGCGATCAGGAACGTACGGGACTCGCCGCTCGCGCCGTCCGGACACCGGACCTCGGCCGTACAGGGCCGGTCGGTCTCGACCCAGACGGTCGCCGCGTCCCCGCGGTCCCAGTCGACATACCTCAGCAGTGGTCCCAGGCGCAGCCCGGCCATGAATGCCCTCCTTCGTCGCCCCGTACGGTACGGAACGACGAAGGATCATGGCCGGGTTCCCGGTCCGGCCCGTGGCCGGGGGTGGGGCCCGGCCAGTGGCCGGACTGCGTGGGCTGGTCTCCGTGCGGCCGCTCAGCAGCCGTTCAGGACGCCCTGGAGTGCTGTCTTCTCCGCCGAGTCCACCGTGAGCTTGTAGTAGTGCTTCACCTCCACCCAGGCCCGTACGTAGGTGCACTTGTAGGCGGCGCGCGGAGGCAGCCACTCGGCCGGGTCCTTGTCGCCCTTGGACTGGTTGACGTTGTCCGTGACCGCGATGAGCTGAGGCCGGGTCAGGTCGTTGGCGTACGCCTGCCGCTGTGCGGTGGTCCAGCCGCTGGCTCCCGAACGCCACGCCTCGGCGAGCGGGACCATGTGGTCGATGTCCACGTCGGACGACGCGGTCCAGGTCGCGCCGTCGTACTCGGAGTACCAACTGCCGCTGGTGGCGGCGCAGGTGGAGCTCTGGACGACATTCGTGCCGTCGCGCTTGAGCACGACTTCGCGGGTGTCGCAGGCGCCGGACTGGGTGATCCAGTGCGGGAACTTGTCCCGGCTGTAGCCGCTGGACGAGCCTTCGGCCGCGACGGTGAGGGAGCTGAGATAGGTCCGCGCGGTGGCCGCGCTCACCGGAGTGGGCAGGGCGGCCTGGGCGGAGGGGGCGGTGACGAGACCGGCGAGGGTGATTCCCGCGGTCGCGGTGAGTACCGCTATTCGACGCGCGTAGACACCTGAGGAACCTGAGACACCTGACATACGAACTCCCGTGGGGTGGAGGGGCTTTGCCGATCCGGCTCAGCCATCGTGGTGGCGCCGGATTGCCGTGGGGTGGGCGCCGGGTAACAGCCTGGCGACATGGGCACGTCACATCAAGAGGGCTGTCGATGTTTGACGCGCCGACAGATTTTCCGTACGGGTGTGCGGTTGGTCTCCTCCGTCGCCGCCCGGTCCGCCTCCCGGCTCGTCCCGGGGCGTGCTTCCGCTGGTCGCGGGCCCCGGCGGACGGCCCCGGCGGATGGGGTCGCGGTGGCGGGGTCCGCGCTGCTGGGCCGCGCGTGAGGGTTCCGGTGGCGGTTGTCGCACTTTTGGCCGTGGTGTCGCCCGAACGTGGCTTTTGTCCGGGATGTGTGGCTACTGGTGCGGGCGGGGCGGGGGAGTGGAGGCCCATGGCTGGGCGGAGCGGAATCCCGGAAGCCGGGGCCCGGGGCGGGGGAGGCGGTGCCCCATGGTGTGGGGAGTGCGCCGGGCGCTCGGGTGTTCCGGCCGCCGGCCTGTGCCGTAACCTTGGGGGCGCAGAAGGGGAGTAGCTCTTCGCCGGAACGTCGACATACTGCCGGACCTCGGTCCGGCCGGCGCCCGGAGGCGGATCTTCCAGGAGTCTTCTCGAAGACTTCTCGGGGACCCGCCAGCGAGACCTTCGGCAGCAGTGTCCTGATAGACGCTGCCGTGCCGAAGAGACCCCTTTTCTCCTTGAGTCAGGTCCTCCCGGTGCGGTCAGCCCGAACCGATGAAGGAATCAACCCGTGATCAGCTTCACGATCCTGGCGATCACCTTCGGCGTGGTCTTTCTCGCCGAACTCCCCGACAAGACCGCTCTCGCCGGTCTGATGCTGGGTACCCGCTACCGGGCCTCGTACGTCTTCGTGGGGGTCGCGGCGGCCTTCGCCGTCCATGTCGTACTCGCCATCGCCGCGGGCAGCGTGCTGACCCTGATTCCGCACCGGCTGCTCCAGGCGATCGTCGGCGCGCTCTTCCTGGCGGGCGCGGCGATGCTGCTCTTCAAGAAGGACGAGGAGGAGGAAGAGGTGAAGGCCCCCGCCGACCAGAGCTTCTGGAAGGTGGCGGGAGCCGGTTTCATGCTGATTCTCGTCGCCGAGTTCGGTGATCTGACCCAGATCATGACGGCCAACCTGGCGGCGCGCTACGACAGCCCGGTCTCGGTGGGCATCGGCGCGGTGCTTGCGCTCTGGGCCGTGGGCGGCCTGGGGATCCTCGGCGGCCGCAAGCTGATGAACCATGTGCCGCTGCGGCTGATCACGAAGATCGCGGCCGCGCTGATGGTGGTGCTCGCGGGGTTCAGCCTGTACGAGGCGGCCGCGGGCTGAGCCCGGAGCCGTACGCGGCTGTCGCGGGCCGGACCCGGGGCATGCGGCCGCCGCGGGCCGGATCCGGAGCGTAACGGCTTCGCCCGCGCGGGGCCCGGAGTGTGCGGAGGCCGTGCGGCCCGGGGTGCGCGGCCCGGACTGTGCGACCCAGGCTGTGCGGCCCGGAGTGTGCGGCCCGTGCTGTGCCGCCCGGAGGCCCGGACTGTGCGGCCCCACCCGGGGAGGCTCAGGCCGTGGTGTGGACCAGCAGGGTGCCGTCGTCCGCCGTCTCCACCCGGATCCACGTCAGGTCGGGCACCTGGACGGTCGGCCGGTGGGCGGCGGCGCGCGGGCCCACCCCCACCACCCGCATCCCCGCGGCCTGTCCTGCGGCGATACCCGCCCCCGAGTCCTCGAAGACGATGCACTCGTCGGGGCCGAAGCCCAGTCCTGCGGCGCCCTTGAGGAAGCCCTCCGGGTCCGGCTTGCTGGCGCCGACGTTCTCCGCGGTGATCCGGGTCTCCGGCATCGGCAGACCCGCCGCCGTCATCCGGGCCCGTGCGAGCGCCGCGTCGGCCGATGTGACCAGGGCGTGCGGCAGGCCGGCCAGGGAGGCCAGGAAGGCCGGTGCGCCGGGGACCGGGACGACGCCCTCGGTGTCGGCGGTCTCCAGGGCGAGCATCGCGCGGTTGTCGGCGTAGTTCTCCTCGACGGGGCGCTCCGGGAGCAGGATGGCCATCGTCGCGTACCCCTGGCGGCCGTGCACCACCTTGAGCGCCTCATGCGGGTCCAGGCCGTGATCGACGGCCCAGCGGTGCCAGATGCGCTCGACCACGGCGTCCGAGTTCACCAGCGTCCCGTCCATGTCGAGGAGCAGGGCGCGTGCGGGCAGGGTGGTCATCAGGACTCCAGAGGTGCGGGAGCAGGAACAAGGCGGTCCCGCCCGCCGGTCAGGGAGTACGGGCGGAACCACTTTGTTTCGTCAGGGTACAAAACAATGCGGGCTCCGCGCCACCCGTCCTGGTCACACCCCGGCGACCCGGCAACCGTCCGGGTCCCTTCGGACACACGCCACGGCCCCGCTTCACCACGGCCGCCCCCTTGAACTCGCGGCGACCATGGCACAGCACCAGGATGGGAGGCATGGCTCAGGAAACCCCGGCACCCCCGGCGGCGCCGGTGGCGGCCGGCGGGCAACCCCAGCGGTCCGTCCTCGTGGCGATCGGCGCCCTGCTGCTCGGAATGCTCCTCGCCGCCCTCGACCAGACGATCGTCTCCACCGCGCTCCCCACGATCGTCAGCGACCTCGGCGGTATGGAGCATCTGTCCTGGGTGGTCACGGCGTACCTGCTGGCATCGACCGCCGCCACGCCGCTCTGGGGAAAGCTCGGCGACCAGTACGGCCGCAAGAAGCTCTTCCAGACGGCCATCGTCATCTTCCTGGTCGGCTCGGTCCTCTGCGGGGTCGCCCAGAGCATGCCGCAGCTCATCGGCTTCCGCGCCCTCCAGGGGCTCGGCGGCGGCGGTCTGATGGTGCTCTCGATGGCGATCGTCGGCGATATCGTCCCGCCCCGCGAACGCGGCAAGTACCAGGGTCTTTTCGGTGCCGTCTTCGGTGCGACGAGCGTCCTGGGACCGCTGCTCGGCGGGGTCTTCACCGAACACCTCAGCTGGCGCTGGGTGTTCTACGTCAACCTCCCCATCGGCGTGATCGCGCTCGGTGTCATCGCCGCCGTGCTGCACATCCCGGTCCGCTCGGCGAAACACACCATCGACTACCTCGGTACGTTCCTCATCGCGTCCGTCGCCACCTGTCTGGTGCTCGTGGCCTCGCTCGGCGGCTCCACCTGGGCCTGGGCCTCGGCGCCGGTCATCGGCCTTGCGGTGCTCGCCGTCGTCCTGCTCGCCGCGTTCGTGTACGTCGAACGGCGGGCCGCCGAACCCGTACTGCCGCTGAAGCTCTTCCGGATCAGGACCTTCGTCCTCTGCTCGCTCATCAGCTTCATCGTCGGCTTCTCGATGTTCGGCGCGATGACCTATCTGCCGACCTTCCTCCAGGTCGTCCAGGGCGTCTCACCGACCCTGTCCGGTGTGCATATGCTGCCGATGGTCCTCGGACTGCTGCTCGCGTCGACCGCGTCCGGCCAGATCGTCAGCCGCACCGGCCGCTGGAAGGTCTTCCCGATCGCCGGGACCGGCATCACCGCCATCGGTCTCGCGCTGCTGCACCGGCTGACCGAGCACAGCTCCACCTGGTCGATGAGCGCCGCGTTCTTCGTGTTCGGCGTGGGGCTCGGGCTGGTCATGCAGGTCCTCGTCCTCGCCGTACAGAACGCGGTGAGCTACCAGGACCTGGGCGTCGCCACCTCGGGCGCGACCTTCTTCCGCTCCATCGGCGCCTCCTTCGGCGTGGCCATCTTCGGCACCATCTTCACCACCCGGCTGCGCGGAAAACTCAGCGACGCCCTGGCCGGACTCCCGCTGCCGCCCGGGGTGAGCGCGGGCCGCCTCCAGGCCGACCCGCGCGCCATCGCCTCGCTCCCGCCGGGGCTGCGCCCGAGGGTGCTGCACGCGTACGCCTCGTCCATCACCGACGTCTTCCTGTACGCGGTCCCGGTGGTGCTCCTGGCGTTCGTCGTCGCCTGGTTCCTCAGGGAGGACAAGCTGCGCGGCTCGGTCACCACCCCGGAAGTGTCCGAGACGCTCGCCTCCAACCCGGTCCAGCGGTCCTCGTACGACGAGGTGATGCGGGCGCTCTCGGTGCTCGGCAGCCGGGAGGGACGCCGCGAGATCTACGAGACGATCACCGCGAAGGCCGGCTACGACCTGCTCCCGGCCACCAGCTGGCTGCTGCTGCGCATCAAACGCCACGGTCTGGTCGAACCGGCCCAGCTGGCCGAGATGACGCCGGTCCCGCTGCGTGCCGTCACCGAGGCGGCCCGGCAGGCCGAGGAGCGCGGTCTCGCCGTACGCGAAGGGGTGGAGCTCGCGCTGACCGAGCCGGGCGTGAACGCCGCCGCCCGGCTCGCCAAGGCCCGCGAGGACTCCCTGGCCGAACTGCTCGGTGACTGGTGGGGGCCCGAACGCCCCACCGATCTGGTCGTCCTGGTCGAGGAGCTGAACGGTGAGCTGTGCGGCTCGGACGCCGAATGGCCGCGCGAGCACGAGCACGAGCACCGGGCGGTGTGACACCACCGGCTCCGCGGGAAACCTCCGGTCCCCGCCGGCCGTCACAGATCCTTGCCGTACCAGATTTCCATGTAGGGGCCGGTTGTGTACGCCGGTATCTCCCGGTAGCCCTGGCGCACATAGAGCCCGCGCGCCTCGACGAGGTCCAGGCGGGTGTTCAGCACCATCTTCGCCGCCCCGAGCCGCCGGGCCGCGTCCTCCAGGGCGGTGATCAGGATCTTGCCGCCGCCGGTGCCGCGCTGCCCGGGGCGGGTGTACACCCGGGTGAGCTCGGCGGTCGCCGGCCCGAGCAGCAGCACCCCGCCGCAGGAAGCGGGCCTGCCCTCGTGCCGCCCGACCAGGAACTCCCCGGTGGGAAAAGCCAGTTGTTCCACACCGTCGTCCGCGAGGCCGTCGTCGATCTCCTGCCCGGTGGCGGGCCGCTGCCAGTAACGGCTGGCCACCTCGTCGTAGTAGGAGCGGCGCAGCGCGTATGCGTCAGGTGTGTCGAAGGGCTCGGGGGCCACGGTCCAGGTCACCGGAGCAAGTGTGGCTGTGGCGCCCTCGTTTGGCACCCGGATTCCGGGACACTCGAACGGCGTACGAAATAGGCACCCCGTCCGCGAGGAGGAAGGTACTCATGCCCACAGTCCTGATCGTCGCAGTGATCGTGGTGTTCGTCGCCGTTGTCGCCGCGTTTCTGTACTTCGCACCCGGCAGGGGGCCCCGCCGCGGCAGTCTGCGGCAGCGCTTCGGTCCCGAGTACGACCGGGTACTGGCCCGCCACGGCGGGGACACCAAGGCCACCCATGCGGAACTCGGCGAGCGGATGAAGCGGTACGGCTCGCTGGAGACGCGCCCGCTGACACCCGAGACGCGTGAACGGTATGTGTCCCGGTGGACCGGGCTCCAGGAGCAGTTCGTGGACGCACCGCAGCAGGCGGTCGCCGGAGCCGTGCAACTGGTCGGCGCGCTGGCCCAGGAGCGGGGCTTCCCGGCTCCGGAGGACCACGAGAACCATGTCGACGCGCTGTCGGTGCACCATCCGCACCATGTCAACGGATACCGCATGCTGCACAGTTCGGCGCAGGCGGAGAGCGGCGCGGGCACCGAGGACCTCAGGGCCGCACTTCTGGAGGCGCGCGGACTCTTCGGTGAGCTGGTGGCCGTACGGGACCACGACCCGGACCGCAGGCCCGAACCGGCCAATGCCCGCCGGAAGGTGCTGCCGACGCGGCACCAGGCGAAGGGAGAGGGCGCGTAATGGCGTACGAACAGGAGCGGAAGGTGCCGGATCCGACGGCAGGCGTCCAGGACCCTGTGGTCGGGAACACCCCTGAAGGGGCCGGCAACACGCCTGGCCACGGGGCGGGTTCGGACCCGCGCGTGACCGGCGCGCGGGTCCCGGACGCGCGCGGTGACGGGTTCGAAGCAGGCACGGCGGGCGCGCACGGGGCCGCGCCGGTGCGGGACTCCGTCGCGGAGGCCGGCCCCGGTCCCGCCGCCGATGTACGGGGCAGCGGCTTCGAGGCCGAGGAGGCGAGCCGGCACACCTCTGGCCCCGACCGGACGTCCGCAGCCCCTGCCGCACCCGGTTCCGCCGCACCCGGCCCGGTGGGTGCCGGCCCGGCCGACACGGGCGCGGTGGACGACGCACTGCTGTCCGCCGGTGAACGCGAAAGGCTGGAGCGGCGTCTCCAGGGAGCGGTCAGCGGTTTCGTCGATGAGCCG
Source organism: Streptomyces sp. NPDC059398 (assembly GCF_042751845.1). Classification (NCBI taxonomy): domain Bacteria; kingdom Bacillati; phylum Actinomycetota; class Actinomycetes; order Kitasatosporales; family Streptomycetaceae; genus Streptomyces; species Streptomyces sp. NPDC059398. The sequence continues at coordinate 46,873 of NZ_JBHYWP010000039.1, forward strand.
AGGGCGGCGGTCGAAGAGGCCGACCGCGTCCTCGGCGAGACGGTCGCCCCGGTGACCGCCCTCCTCACCGAGCGGTCCAACAGCCTGCGGCTGTCCTGGCACGGTGAGGGCGGGCAGGCCGGTACGGAGGAGCTGCGGCAGGCGCTCCGTACCTACCGCGAGGTCACGGAGCGCCTGCTGGAGCTCTGACCAGTGGCTCTGGCCGGCAGCCTTGGCCAGTGGCTCCGGCGAGTAGCCCTGTCCAGCGGCTCTGTTCAGCAGCTACGACCGGCAGCCCCGTTCGGCAGCGGTCGCTCAGCCGTTCTTCGGGGCGGCCTGCTGGACGACCTCGAAGGACCACAGCGAAGAGCCGGAGGCGGCGGGCCTGGGACGCTCGCCGCCTTCTCCGCCGCCCGCATGGGCGCCGCGCATGGACGTCGCCATCCACTTCTCGAAGTCGGCCTCGGTCGCCCAGCGGGTGTAGACGAGGTACTGGTCGGTCCCCTCGACCGGGCGCAGCAGCTCGAACCACTCGAAGCCGTCGGAGTTCTCCACGGAGCCCGCGCGCGACGCGAACCGCTTCTCCAGAACCTCGCGCTGCTCGTCGGGCACGGTCAGGACATTGATCTTCACGATGCTCATATCGCCCATCCTGCCGTACCGGCCGCCCGTCGGTGGCGGCCGGGTCAGTCGAGTACCCGGGCCAGGACGAAGCCGTCGTACCCCTTGCTGCCGACCGTCTGGAGCGCGGTCGCGCTGAGCTTCGGGTGCTCGGCGATCATCTCGATCATGGCCCGGGTGCCCTGGACGCGCGGGTCGGTGCTGGCCGGGTCGACGACCGCGCCGTCGCGCACCACGTTGTCCCCGATGATCAGGCTGCCCGGCCGGGTCAGCTTCAGGGCCCACTCCAGATAGTGCGGGTTGTTCGGCTTGTCGGCGTCGATGAAGACCAGGTCGAAGGGGCCTGCGCCCTCGGCTGCCAGCTTCGGGAGGGTGTCGAGGGCCGCGCCTGTCCTGACCTCGGCGACGGAGGCGAGCCCGGCGCGCGCCAGATTGGCACGGGCCACATCGGCCGCTGCCGGGTCCGCCTCAAGCGAGATGAGGCGGCCGTCCGACGGCAGCGCCCTGGCCAGCCAGATGGTGCTGTAGCCGCCGAGCGTGCCCAGTTCGAGTACGGTACGCGCGCCCTGGACGCGGGCCAGCAGATGCAGCAGCTTGCCCTGGTTCGGGGCGACGTTCATCGGGATGAGACCGGCGGCGTCGCTCGCGGCCAGAGCGGCCTCCAGGGCGTCGTCGGCAGGGACCAGATGGTCGGTGAAGTACTGGTCGACCTCGGTCCACCGGTCCTGCGCCTGGTGCTGGCTCTCGGGCATGGATTTTCCTCCCACGGGTCCGCGGAAACCTGAGTTCCCTCTGGGAACTGACGTCAATCTACCCCGGGGCCTCGCGTCCGCCTCCGGCGGGTCGCCCGCACGTCCGGGAGGTCCCGTACGTCCGGGCGGATCAGCGGAGCGGCGGATCAGCGGAGGCGGATCAGCGGAGCGGCGGCGGCACGTGCACCGGTCGCGGGGGCACCAGCGGGCGCCGGCGCCGGACCAGCACCACGAGGAGCAGCGCCGCTACGAGCGCCACCAGCACCCCGCCCACGGTCAGCAGCCTCTCCTCGTGGACCACCCGCTGGTAGGGCCGGTCGGAGGCGGCGCGCCGCAGCTCATGGTCCCCGTCGATACGTGAGGGGACGGGGAAGCTCTGCTCCAGCGCGGTCAGATACCGTTCCCCGGCCGCGAAGCGGCCCAGCGCGCCGGTGGAAGGGACTTCTCCGGCGTACGTCACATCGGGCGTCAGCCCGCCGATGGTCCCCCGTGGCTCCATCCGGTGCGCGGCCAGTATGTACAGACCCAGCGTCTGGGGGTTCTTCGCACGCCGGGAGAGCCGCATCGGATAGACCAGCCGGTCGCTGGCGAAGCTCAGCCGCAGTGGATCGAGGACGCCCGCGAGCGTGCCGCCCTTGCGGCCGGGGGCCAGCCGCACCGCCACGTACTCCCACTTCCGGTCGGTGTACGGCTTGAGGTCGTCCGCCATCCCGCCGGGCAGCCGGAAGCCGTTGCGCCGGAGCCAGCGGTCCAGCGCCCCGGGGTCGTTGGCCGTCAGCCGGGCGACATCGAAGGGCCCCAGCCGCTCCCGGCCGACGACACCGACAGCGGGGGCGCCCGGGTTCGGGGCGGCGGACGTGCCGGCGTCGTCCGACGGCGAGCCGAACGGCCAGTCGCCGCCGCGCGGCCAGAAGTGGTCGCGGGTCCTGTGCACCGGTGCGGTGACCGAATCCAGCGCGTCGAAGAGCGCGTTGTCGCCGAGCGTCACCGTCGACCGGTGCGGTACCGGCATGATCCAGGCGGCCCGCGCCGTGTTCCCGGTGACGGTCAGGCTCATCACGATCTGCTCGCTGTGGCCGTCCCAGCGGACCGCCGACGTCTCCCGGTCCACCGCCAGCCGGGTCGCCGGGTCGTGCACCAGCGCACCGCATCCGCAGGCGTACGCCGGTGCCATCAGCGAACCCAACTGCACCGCCAGCAGCGCGAGCACGACGACCAGGGCCCTGCTCCGCCCCCGTGCTCCCGGCACCGGTATCCCGCCCAGCCGTGTCCCGTACAGCCGTAGCCCCCGCACCCGTAGCCCCCGCATTCCCCGTGGCCTCTCCCCGTCGTCCCGCTGCCGCCCGCTGCCGGACCGCTGCCGCGCGCTGCCGGACCGCGCGCTCCCGCACCGTCCGGCACGAGCACAGACGGCCTGCGGATGAGGTCGGTTCCGGTCAACCCCGTATGCGGGTCCGTTACCCCCTGCCGGGCCCGTGGGCGCGGGGTCCACGGACCGGAGCGGCCTGCGGGCGGGCGCGGGCAGTGCTTGAATGGCCCGGACGGACAGGCCCCGGGGACCGGGCACCGGCCGCCCGGGGGAGCGCCCCCGGTGGCGGTGTCTCCGTACCCGCCCAACGGTCGTCCTCACCGCGACCCTTGGCCGGAACCGTATGGGCCTGGTCAGGTGAACAGGGGGTTGCCTGCGTCCCTACCCCGGAGCAGTGCGAGTCTCTATCAGACAGAGGGACCGGGTATTTCCGGCGACGAGGACGGGTGGAGGGCCGGCGCGGCGTGGCGAATGACGGGCACAGCGGGGCGCGGACTGCGGTGGGCGCAGGCGTGGGAATCGAGCGGGCACGGGCGGTGCTTTGGCTGGTCGTCGCGGCACTGGCGGTCCGGCAGGTGGCGGCCATACTGCGGTTGCCGCCCAGCAGACGCCTCACCGACCTGGAGACCTGGACGGGCGCCGACGGTGTGCTGCACATCGGGGGCCCGCTCTACGCGACCGGCAAGTTCACCGGTACGCCCTTCGCCGGCCTCGTACTGAAACCGCTGACCCGCTCCGCCGAGCAGAGCCTCGGTGTCGCCTGGACCTTCGGCTCGCTGCTGCTCGTCGTCATCCTCGGCATGGTCGCGGCACGCGCGCTGCCGGGTGAGGTCTCCCGGCGTACGTCGCTGGTCGCCGCCCCGCTCGCGATCAGCCTGCTGATGCTCTCGCTGCCGGTGCGCAACGCCTTCCACCTCGGCCAGACCAGCATCATCCCGGTGCTGCTCGTTCTGCTGGGGTGCTTCGCCGTACGGGACGAACGCGGCTCGGGCGTGCTCATCGGGCTCGGGGCCGCGCTCCAGCCCACCGTGCTGCTCTTCGTGCCGCTGCTCTGGCTGACCGGCCGCCGCCGCGCCGCGCTCTCCGCCACCGCCGCCTTCGCCGTCTGCACCGCACTCGCCTGGGCCCTGATGGCGCGTGACTCCTGGACGTACTGGATCCACCATGTGGCGGGGGCCGGACTCGGCTCGCACCCGGACGGGCTCGCCAACCAGTCCATGCACGGCGCACTGCTGCGCCTCGGGCTGCACGGCCCGCTGGAGATCGTGGTCTTCCTGGTGCTCGCCGTGGCCGTCTCGGTGCTCGCGCTGCGCCGCGCCGTGGGGTACGCGAAGGACGGACAGCTGCTGCTCGCCGTCGCGGTGACCGGCTGCGCCGCGGTCGCGGTCTCGCCGACCGCCTGGCAGCACCAGCTGCTGTGGGTGCTGCTCGCGGTCGTCGGCCGGGTCGGCCGGCGCGTCGCGGACCGGATGGTCTGGCCCGCCGTGGTCGTGCTGGTGAGCACGCTGCCCGGCACGATGCTGCTGCCCAACATGGCGGCGCTCTACCCGGTACGGGACAACGCGGTGCTGCTGACCGCGCTGGCTGCCGCCTGTGCCGTGCCGTTCCTCGGCCGTACCGCGCCCGGCTGGGAGGCGCCCGAGCCCACCGTGTACGCCACGCCCGTCCCGGCGCGCTGGAGCCGGGTACCGCTGCTGCCGTTCTGGCGGCGGGTGCTGACCCGCCCCAATCTGCTGCTCGAACTCCTGGCGATCCGGGTCGGCTACTCGGTGTACTCGCACATCCGGGCCGCCGCGACCGGCGGCCGGTCCACCGCTGAGGCGCACGGCCGTACGGTCGTCTCGATCGAGAAGGCCCTGCACGTCAACATCGAGCACTGGGCCAACCACGCGGTGGTGAAGGTCCACTGGCTCGAATCGTTCTTCAACTTCTACTACGAGTCGTTCCACTTCGTGGTGCCGCTGGCGATCCTCGCCGTGCTGTACGTCCGGCGGCCCAGCGACTACCGCTGGGCGCGTACGTCGCTCTCGTTCGCGACCCTGCTCGGCCTGGTGGGCTTCTACTTCTTCCCGCTGGCACCGCCCCGGCTGATGCCGGGCCTCGGCTTCATCGACTCGGTCCACGGGGCGCAGGACCTGGCGCACCCGGACTACGGGGCGATGACCGCGATGACCAACCAGTACGCGGCGATGCCCTCGCTGCACTTCGGCTGGGCGCTGTGGTGCGGTGTCACGGTGGCCGTGCTGGTCCCGAAGCGCTGGATGAAGGCGCTCGCGCTGCTGCACCCGGCCTTCACGGTCAGCGCGATCATCGCCACCGCCAACCACTGGGTGCTCGACGCGATCGGCGGCGCCACGGTGGTGGCACTCGGCTTCGGGCTCACCTATCTGCTGGCCGGGCCGCGCACCCTGCTGGCGCCCGATGCCCTGGCGGCGGACGCCCTGGCGGCGGACGCCCTGGCGCCCGGTGCTCCGGCGGGGGACGGGACGGCGGGCGACGCCGCAACGGCGAAGGGCACCGCGACGGACGCGAACGGGCCCGACGCCGCCCGACCCGCCGCCCGGCCGGAGCCGGAGGCCGAGCAGCAGCCGAAGCCCGAACCGGACCGGAAGCCGGGGCAGCAGCCGAAGCCCGGGCCCCCCTCCTCGGACCCCGAACCGGAGCCCGAGGCCGCGGGCGCCGGCTGACGGGGACGGGGCTCGTACACCGCCTGCCCCGTCCCCGCCGGGGCGGTCCCCGCCCACCGGCCGGGCCGGTCAGCCCAGTTCGGTGTCTCCCAGCGAGACGAGCAGCTTGCGCAGCCCGGTGCCGAGGGCGGTCCGCTCGGCCGCGGTGAGGCCGGACAGCATCCGGGCCTCGTTCTCGACATGCGCCACGACCGCGGCGTCCACCAGGCCGAGCCCCTCGGCGGTGAGCCGTACGTTGACCGCACGCCGGTCGGTGGGGTGGGCGCCCCGGGTGATCAGCCCCTTCTTCTCCAGGCGGTCGAGCCGGTTGGTGATCGCCCCTGAGGTGACCATCGCGGAGCGCAGCAGCCCCCCGGCCGTCAGCTCATAGGGTGCACCTGCCCGACGCAGCGTGGCCAGGACATCGAACTCGCCGAACTCCAAGCCGAATTGAGTGAAGACCGGCTTCATCCTCTTCTGCAGAAGGCCGCTCGCGCGAGTGATGCGGCCAACCAGGGCCATCGCGTCGAGGTGGCCGAGGTCGGCCCGCTCGCGGTGCCACTGGGCCGCGATCATGTCGACGGCGTCGGTGGGGTGCTCCTCGCTGTTCCCCGGTGCTGCCATCACGCGCACGCTCCTGTGTCTCTCGTGTCTCCTGCACCTCACGCGGCCTTGTGGGGCCTCGGGAGCCTTGGCGCTTCGGTACTCGGGGCCTCTGGTGTCCTTGCGCCCCCCCAGTATCTCTCAACGTTGAAGTACTTGACGCCCGTAGACTGCTCAGCCATATTTACCTCAACGTTGAGATTATCAACCTTGAGGTAAATGCCCTGAGGTGGTGGTCAACGCCAAGGGGGATTCATGTCTTTCACCGCACCGGCCACGGTGCCCGCTCCCGGGGCCGCTCCAGGGGCGTCGGCGCCCCGCCGCACCCGCGGCGGAGCCGCTCTGACCGCGGCGCTCGCCGCCCTGGGTCCGCTCACCTGGGGCACCACCTATGTCACGACCACCGAACTGCTGCCTCCCGACCGGCCGTTGCTACTGGCGGCCCTGCGGGCGCTGCCTGCCGGGCTGGTCCTGCTGGCCGTCACCCGGCGGTTGCCCAGCGGGGTGTGGTGGTGGAGGTCCGCCGTTCTGGGCCTGCTCAACTTCGGCGCCTTCTTCCCGCTGCTCTTCCTCGGTGCCTACCGGTTGCCGGGCGGTGTGGCCAGCACGGTCAGCGCGGTACTGCCGCTGCTCGTGGCCGTCCTGGGCTTCTTCGTGCTGCGCGTCCGGCCCATCGGTGGGACCCTGCTTGCGGGCGTGGTGGGGGTGGTCGGAGTGGCCCTGCTCGTCCTGCGCGGCTCGGCCCGCGTGGATCCGCTCGGCATCGGCGCGATGCTGGCCGCCACCGCTCTCATGGCGCTGGCCGTGCTGCTCGCGAAGCTCTGGGGGCGGCCCGAAGGGATTTCGTTGCTGGCCCTGACCGGATGGCAACTCACCGCGGGCGGCCTGGTGCTGGCCCCTCTGGCCCTGGCCTTTGAAGGTGTGCCGCCCGCGCTGACCGGCAGAAACATCGCAGGGTTCGCCTATCTCGGCCTGATCGGCACGGCCCTCGCGTACGCCCTGTGGTTCCGGGGCATCGAGCGGCTGCCCGCCTCGTCGGTCGCCTTCCTGGGGCTGACCAATCCGGTCGTCGCGACCTTCGCCGGACTGCTGCTGCTCGATCAGACGATGACGGCCTGGCAGGCCGGCGGCCTGGTCCTGGTGGTGGTGAGCGTGGCGCTCGGCCGACGTGGGGCCGGCAGCCGGGACACCGTGACCTCTCGCCGGAACGCCGTGGCCACCATCCCGACCCCCGACCCGACGGCCGAACGACCCGGCCGGAGTGGAGAAGAATGATGCGTATCACCGTGTTCGGAGCAGCCGGGAATGTGGGCGGCAGAGTGGTGGCCGAAGCCTTGTCCCGGGGCCATGAAGTGACCGCCGCCGTCAGGGATCCGGCCCGCGCGACCGCCCTTCCCGCCGCCGTCCGCGTACGGACCGGGGATGCCGGGGACCCCGACGACGTGGCCACCCTGAGCGCGGGCCAGGACCTGGTGATCAGCGCCGTACGCCCGCCCGTCGGCCGTGAACGCGAGCTGGTCACCGCGACGGCCGCGGTGCTGGCGGGAGCGGCGCGGGCCGGGGTGCGGGTGCTCGTCGTCGGTGGCGCGGGCAGCCTGACCGTGCCCGGTACGGGTGGGGCGACCGTGATCGACGGGCCGGACTTCCCGCCGGACTGGCGGCCCATTGCTCTGGCCTGCGACGAACAACTGGCCGTGTGCCGTGCCGACACCGCAGCCGACTGGGCCTGCCTGAGCCCGGCTGCGCTGCTGGAGCCGGGCATCCGTACCGGCCGTTACCGGCTGGGGGGCGGCCAACAGGGGGGGGGCGCCCCCCGCCCCCCCAACGTAAACCAGGTGGGGGTTGGGGGGGGGGTGCGAGGAGAAGC
>NZ_JBHYWP010000039.1:54679-63731 GCF_042751845.1 Streptomyces sp. NPDC059398
GTTTTTCTCTGTTTTCGTTATTGAGTGCACCATTTATTTCCCCGTCCGGGGGTGGGCCCCCCTCCCCCCCCGCCGCGCCCGCCCCCCCCGACGGCACCTCATCGATCTCCCTGGAGGACTTGGCGGTCGTGCTGCTCGACGAGGCCGAGACGCCCCGGCATCACCGCGTCAGATTCACCGCGGGGTACTGAGAGCGGCCTGTACGGCAATGAGGCGGCGGGCCCGTATTCGTAGGGGTAGCGAGGCGCGGGGCCCATACGGGCAGCGAGGTATGGGCCCGCCCGCTCAGCCCCGGTTCACCTGGAGTTCCTTGATCCCGTTCAGCCAGGCCGAGCGCAGCCGTCGCGGGTCGCCGGTCAGCCTCAGACCGGGCAGTACGTCCGCGATGGCGTCGAAGATCAGGTTGATCTCCAGTACGGCGAGCGACTTGCCCAGGCAGAAGTGCGGGCCGCCGCCGCCGAAGCCGAGGTGCGGGTTGGGGTCGCGGGTGATGTCGAACTGTTCCGGGTTCTCGAAGACCTCCGGGTCGTTGTTGGCCGACGAGTAGAAGATGCCGACCCGCTCACCGGCCTTGACCTGCTGCCCGCCCAGCTCCAGGTCCTGGGTCGCGGTGCGCTGGAACGAGACCACGGGGGTGGCCCAGCGCACGATCTCCTCGGCCGTCGTGTCGGGCCGCTCCGCCTTGTAGTGCTCCCACTGCTCGGGGTGGGTGAGGAAGGCGTGCATCCCGTGGCTGATGGCGTTCCGGGTGGTCTCGTTGCCCGCGACGGCGAGCAGGATGACGAAGAACCCGAACTCGTCGGACGACAGGTTCCCCTCGCCCTCCGCCGCGACCAGGGTGGACACGATGTCCTTGGCCGGGCACTGCTTGCGGTCGGCGGCGAGGTTCATCGCGTACGAGACGATCTCCATCGCCGCCTCGGTGCCGACCTCCTCCGTGATCGCGTACTCCGGATCGTCGTACGCCGCCATCTTGTTGGACCAGTCGAAGATCTTGGACCGGTCCTGCTGCGGTACGCCGATGAGCTCCGCGATGGCCTGGAGCGGCAGCTCCACCGCGATGTTGGTGACGAAGTCGAAGGAACCGTCGTCCGCCGCGCCCGCCAGCGCCGTTTCGACGATCGAACGGGCCCGGTGGCGCAGGGCGTCCTCCAGGGACCGGATGGCACGCGGGGTGAAACCGCGCTGGACGATCTGGCGGACCCGGGTGTGCTCCGGCGGGTCCATATTGAGCATGATCAGCCGCTGTACGTCGATCTGGTCGCGGCTGATGGACTCGTTGAACCGGATGACGGCGGTGTTGGTGTGGGACGAGAACAGCTCCGGGTGCGTGGAGACGTACTTGACGTCCGCGTGCCGGGTGACGGCCCAGTACCCCTCGTCGCCGAAGCCCGCGATCCCGGCCGGCTGGGTGCACCACCAGACCGGCGCGGTCTGCCGGAGCTGGGCGAACTCCGGGAGCGGTACCCGGGATTGGAGCAGATCCGGATCCGTGAAGTCGAACCCTTCGGGCAGATGGGGGCAGTGCATCGGCTCCTCCAACTCCAGGTCTGGCTGACTGTGCTCTCAGGCTGTGTCCGGCCGGCCGTGGTCTGGCCGCCGACCGTCTGACGACCCATCAGAAGTGGTCCGAAGATAGTAACGAGTTCTACAAGGAGCAAGGGTCGTGGACGGAGTTGTTGCGTGCCAAGGGGGCGTAGGAACGGCCAAGACCCGTGCACGGGCCTTGCGTACCGGGGGTAGCACTCATAAGACTGCACAGAGAACTAGAACGCGTATCAGTTCTTCCGTGAGGGCGCCGGGACGCCCCAGCGGACGTGGAGGAGAGGACGAGCTCATGGCCGCGGAACCCGTCATCGTCGAAGCCGTACGTACCCCCATCGGCAGGCGCGGAGGCGCCCTCGCCAATCTCCATCCCGCCTATCTGCTGGGCGAGACCTACCGTGAACTCCTGGGCCGCACCGCCATCCACGCCGACTGCGTCGAGCAGATCGTCGGCGGTACGGTCACCCACGCGGGCGAGCAGTCCATGAACCCGGCGCGCAGCGCCTGGCTGGCGATGGGGCTGCCGTACGAGACGGCCGCGACCACCGTGGACTGTCAGTGCGGGTCCTCGCAGCAGGCCAGCCACATGGTGGCCAACATGATCGCGGGCGGTGTCGTGGACATCGGTATCAGCTGCGGGGTCGAGGCGATGTCACGGGTGCCGCTGGGCAGCGGCTCCAAGCACGGACCCGGCAAGCCGTTCCCCGACGAGTGGAACGTCGACCTGCCGAACCAGTTCGAAGCCGCCGAGCGGATCGCCCGCCACCGGGGGCTGACCCGCGAGAACGTCGACTCGCTGGGCCTCATCTCGCAGGAGCGGGCTGCCGCCGCCTGGGCCGAGGAGCGCTTCAAACGGGAGACGTTCGCCGTCCAGGTCCCCACCACCGAGGACGAACAGGCCGCGGGTCAGGGCATGTGGCGCCTGGTCGACCGGGACGAGGGGCTGCGCGACACCACGATGGAGGGGCTCGCCGGGCTCAAGCCGGTGATGCCGGTCGCCGTGCACACCGCGGGGAACTCCTCGCAGATATCCGACGGTGCCTGCGCGATCATGTGGGCGTCCAAGCGGATGGCGCGGGCCCTCAAGCTCAGGCCACGGGCGCGGATCGTCGCCCAGGCGCTGGTCGGCTCGGACCCGCACTTCCATCTGGACGGGCCGGTCGACGCGACGCGCGCGGTGCTCGGCAAGGCCGGGATGTCGCTCAAGGACATCGACATCGTGGAGATCAACGAGGCGTTCGCATCGGTGGTGCTCAGCTGGGCCCAGGTCTTCGAGCAGGACCTGGAGAAGGTCAATGTGAACGGCGGGGCGATCGCGCTCGGACACCCGGTGGGGGCGACCGGGGCCCGGCTGATCACCACCGCGCTCCATGAACTGGAGCGCAGGGACAAGGAGTTCGCGCTGATCACGATGTGCGCGGGCGGCGCGCTGGCCACCGGCACGATCATTCAGCGGCTGTAGGGAAGCCGGGGGCGGGGGTGGGGCCGGACGAATCCGGCTCTGTCCCTGGGGCGGGGCCGGGATCCGGCTCTGCCCCGGACCCGGCCTGTACGCCGGGTTCTGTCGCCGCACCGGACGCGGCCTCTGCAGGGAACGCCGCCTCCGTATCGATCGCGGCCCCCGCGTCGAAGGCCGCCCCCGCGTCGAAGACCGCCTCCGCGTCGAAGGCCGCGCGCCGGGTCGCCCGGCGCAGTGCCTTGAGGACGGCCGGGCCGACCAGCAGGGTCAGGACGACGGTCACGGCCGCCCGGCCCAGGTCCCAGCCGAGCGAAGTGGCCGCGCAGTAGGCGAAGAAGCGCGTCAGATTCGCCCCGACCGCGTCACCGGGATGGAAGGAGACCCCGGAGGACAGCCCGCCGATGTACGTCCAGCCCTGCAGGTTCATCACCGTGCCGTACGCGAACGCCGCCAGGCACCCGTACCCCGCGAGCATCACCACCTCGGCCCGCCCGCGCAGCCGGCGGGCGCCCGGCAGCAGCCCGGCGCCCATCGTGAACCAGCCCATCGCCAGCATCTGGAACGGCATCCACGGGCCGACCCCGCCGGTCAGCAGGGCCGACGCGAACATCGTGACCGAGCCGAGCACGAAGCCGAATCCGGGACCGAGTACCCGCCCGCTCAGCACCATCAGGAAGAACATCGGCTCAAGTCCCGCCGTACCGGCGCCGAGCGGGCGCAGCGCGGCGCCCACCGCCGCCAGCACACCGAGCATCGCCACCGCCTTCGCGTCGAGCCCGGCGTCGGCGATGGTCGCCACCACCACGGCCACGAGCAGCGGAAGCAGCGCGGCGAACAGCCAGGGCGCGTCCTGCGAGTGCGCGAGCCCCGAAGCGGAGTCGGCGAGCAGTGGCCAGCCGAAGGCGAACACCCCGATCACGGTGATCAGGACGAGCGCGGCGACCGAGCGCGGCCCAAGACCGACGGCCCTCACAGCGCCTCCCGCACCTGGGAAACGGTCAGCCAGTCCTGCGGCGCGAGGACCTTCGCGACCTGCGGTGCGAAGGACGGCGACGCGACCACGACCTCCGGCGTCGGCCCGTCCGCGACGATCTCGCCGTCGGCCAGGACGACGACCCGGTGGGCGAGTTCGGCGGCCAGCTCCACATCATGGGTGGCGAGCACGATGGCGTGCCCGTCCCCGGCCAGCGCGCGCAGTACCCCGGCCAGCCGGGCCTTCGCCGCGTAGTCCAGACCGCGCGTCGGCTCGTCGAGCAGCAGCAGCGGGGGACGGCCGGTCAGCACGACGGCCAGCGCCAGCGCCAGCCGCTGCCCCTCGGAGAGATCACGCGGGTGGGTGGAGTCCGGGACCCCGGGCAGCAGCTCGGAGACCAGCGCCCGGCAGCTGCCGGAGTCCGCGCCCGCGTCCGCGTCGGCCGCCGCGCACTCGGCGGCGACCGTGTCCGCGTACAGCAGATCGCGCGGCTCCTGCGGTACGAGCCCCACCCGGCGGATCATCTCGCGCGGCGGGGTCCGGTGCGGGGTGCGGCCGCCGACCAGGACCGAGCCGGACGACGGCTCGTGCATCCCGACGAACGTGCCGAGCAGCGTGGACTTCCCCGCGCCGTTGCGGCCCATCAGGGCGACCGTCTCGCCGGGCCGCACCGAGAGCGAGACCTGCCGCAGCGCCTCGACCCGCCCGCGCCGCAGGCCCAGCCGGTCGGCGGTGGCGACGGGTTCCGCGGGCGGGGGAGCGGGCGGGTCCGTGCGGACCCGGTCCGCGAGCCGCTCGCGCAGCGCCGCCGACCGGCGCCTGGCGTCCCGTACGGAGAGCGGCAGCGGATCCCAGCCCGCGAGCCTGCCCAGCGCCACGACCGGCGGGAAGACCGGGGACGCCGCCATCACTTCGGCGGGCGCGCCGATGACCGGGGCCGCGCCGGGGCCCGGCAGCAGGATCACCTGGTCCGCGTAGTGCACCACCCGCTCCAGCCGGTGTTCGGCCATCAGCACCGTCGTGCCCAGGTCGTGCACCAGCCGCTGGAGGACGGCCAGCACCTCTTCGGCTGCTGCCGGGTCCAGCGCCGACGTCGGCTCGTCGAGCACCAGCACCCTGGGGTGCGGGGTCAGCACGGAGCCGATCGCGACCCGCTGCCGCTGGCCGCCGGAGAGCGTCGCGATCGGGCGGTCGCGCAGCTCGGTGAGGCCCAGCAGATCGAGGGTCTCCTCCACCCGTCTGCGCATCACGTCCGGGGCGATGCCCAGCGACTCCATGCCGTACGCCAGCTCGTCCTCGACGGTGTCCGTCACGAAGTGCGCGAGCGGGTCCTGGCCCACCGTGCCCACCAGGTCGGCGAGTTCGCGGGGCTTGTGGGTCCTGGTGTCCCGGCCGCCGACGGTGACCCGGCCGCGCAGCACCCCGCCCGTGAAGTGCGGCACCAGTCCGGAGACCGCGCCGAGCAGCGTCGACTTGCCGACCCCGGAGGGGCCGACGAGCAGCACCAGTTCGCCCTCGGGCACCGTCAGATCGACGCCCTGGACGGCGGGCTCCCTGGCATCGGCGTAGGTGACCGACACCTGCTCGAACCGGATCACTTGCGCCCCTCATCGGACATGGACACGGACATGGACGCGGGTACGGATCTGGGTGCTGATACGCGTACGGGCACGGGCACCGGCGCCACGAAGGCCGGGACGAGACCGACCAGCACGGCCGCCGCGGGCCACAGCGGCAGCACCGGTGCGACCAGCGGGACCACACCGGGGTGCAGGGCCGCGGGGTCGCGCCCGCCCGCCCAGATCATCAGCGCGGCCACGGCGACCCCCGAACCGGCGACCAGCCAGGCGCGCGGGCCCCACCGGTCCGGCCGGTAGCGGGTCCGCACCGAACGGCGACCGCCCAGCCTGAGCCCGGCCAGCGCGGCGAGCAGCCCCACACCGAGCACCGGAAGACCGTACGAGGCACCCTCGGCGGCCAACAGGCCGTAGGTCCCCGCGCAGACCCCGAGCAGCCCGCCGAGCGTCAGTACGGTCGTGGTGTGCCGGACCGCGGGCGGCACCTGCGCCGTCCTTCCGTAACCGCGCGCGTCCATCGAGGCCGCCACGGCGACCGACCGTTCGAGGGCGCCCTCCAGGACCGGCAGCCCGATCTGGAGGACGGCCCTGATCCCGCCGGTGGGGCGGCCGCGCAGCCGCCGCGCGGTCCGCAGCCGCACCACGTCGGCGACCATGTTCGGTGCGAAGGTCATCGCGACGACGACGGCCACCCCGACCTCGTACAGCGCGCCCGGCAGGGACTTGAGGAGCCGGGCCGGGTTGGCGAGGGCGTTGGCCGCGCCCACACAGATCAGCAGGGTGGCCAGCTTCGCACCGTCGTACGCGGCGAAGACCAGCTGCTCCGCCGTCACCCGGCCGCCGATCCGCACGCCCTGTGCCCAGTGCGGCAGCGGTACCTCCGGCAGCGTGAACAGCGGGTGCGAGCCGGGGACCGGCGAGCCGAGCACCACCGAGAACAGCAGCCGGATGCCGATGACGAACAGCCCGAGCCGTACGAACGTGCCGTACGAGCGGGCCCACGGGGCGTCCGTGCGCCGGGCCGCCACCACATAGCCCGCCACGCCCACCAGCAGGCCGAGCAGCAGCGGGTTGGTCGTACGGGACGCTGCGGTGGCGAGCCCGAGGGCCCACAGCCACCAGGCGCCCGCGTGCAGGGCGTTGCCGCGGCCGACGGCGGGGGCGCGGAGCGACACCGTCATCCGCCGTTGCGCCTGCGGCGCGCCTGCCACACACCGGCCGCGCCGAGCACGACCACCGCGGCGATCCCGCCGACGAGCCCCGCGGACGGCCCGCCGCCGTCGCCGCTGTCGCTCTGTGCGGTGCTGTCGCCGTGTGCCGTGCTGTCGGCGGCCTTCCCGCCGCCGCCCTTACCGGTCCCCGACACCTGCTCACCGCAGCCCGTCCGGGGGTAGCCCGCGATCGAGCAGAGCAGCGCGTCGCTGTTGTACCGCAGCGGCTTGGCGACGGCGGCGAGCGCCTCCGCGCTGGTCGCGTCCCCGCCGACCCGCGCGCACACGGTGCGCTCGGCCGGCGGCTTCTCGCCGCCCGGCGCGTCGGCCGCCGTACCGAAGTCGACGACCAGCGCGATCCGTTTGGAGCCGCCCTTCGCCGGGGTCTTCGCGCAGATGGCGCCGAAGGTGAGGCCGCCGCCCGCGGGGACCCGCGGCTTGCTCGCGTCCTGGGAGTCCGCGCTGACCGCGAAGCGGAAACCCTGTACGTCCCCGTCGGCGGGCCGGGCCGTCGACGGGCCCTGCGTCGCGTACTGCCAGCCGCTGCCCGTACGGTCCCAGAACGACCAGTACCGGTATCCGGCGGCCTGCGCCGGGGCCGCGCCGAAGGCCGTGAGCGCGGTGAGCGCGGTGCCCACCACGACGGCGAGGACGGTCAGCCGTAGGGAGACAGCGCTCACCGGGTGCGGACGGGGTATCGGGCGGCGGCGCATCAGAGCTGACGCTTCCTGCCGCGCATGCTGAGCAGGAAGCCGATGCCGATTCCGGCGACGAGGCCGACGCCGACGATCCACCAGACGCTGACACCCGAGCTGTCGCTGTCCTTCTTGGAGTCGGCGGCCTGTGCCGTGGCCGCGGGGGCGGGCCCGGTCGCGTTGAGCTGCCTGACCAGGTCGGCGCCGCCGAAGTCGTGCGGATCGACACCGTTCGCACGGGCCGCGAAGATCAGCTGGGCGTACGCGGCGGGACCGCTCTGCCGTGCCCAGCCCGCGGCGTGCTGCTCCAGCCAGGCGAGCGGCTGCCTGGCCTGTGCGGTGAGACCGTCGGCGCCGAGCGCGGTCACCGCGTCGGCGGTGTTGCCGTAGTCGGGCTGGTCGTCGGCGCCCGGCATCGCGGACTTCAGATAGGCCTTGCCCGCGGTCGCCCCGGCGAGATAGGTGGCGCCGTTGTGCGCGGCCTGGGCGGGGGTCGACGCGTTGAGACAGCCCGTACCGCCGACATCCTTGGAGCCGGCCCGCGGTGCCAGACCGGCGCCCAGGGTGCCCAGCACGGCGGCGTCCGTCGCGTCGGCGTTCGCGAACAGCTTCCCGGACTTCTTGTCGGGCTGGTAGGCGAAGCCGCCGCCGCCCTCCTTCGCGTCGCACGGGATCGAGAGCGAGACCAGCACCTTCTTGGCCTTCGCGGTCGGCTCACCGGCAGCGGCGAGTGCGCCGATCACCACCGATGTGGAGTTGGCGTCGCTGGCGCCGCCCGGGTTGTAGCTCCACCCACCGTCCTTGCCCGCCACCGACTTCAGCCACTGGGCGCCCTTCTTCACAGCGGCGTCGTGTCCGCCGAGCGCGTGCAGCGCCTGCACGGCGGCCGCGGTGGCGTTGGTGTCCAGGAGTTCCTTGTCGCCGCACGGCTTCGTCACATCGGCGCGGAAGGAGGTGAAGGCGCCGTTGGCGCACTGCTGGCCGGTCAGCCAGTCGACCGCCTTCGCCGCGGGGCGCACCCCGGCGGCGTCCTGCGCGACCATCGCGAGGGACTGCCGCCAGACTCCGTCGTACTTGGGGTCCGCCTTGCCGTACAGACCGGAGGGGAGCACCGGGGACGCCGAGGGCGACGGCGAGGCGGCCGAGGCCGCCGGGGCAGCGGCCGCGCAGAGTATGGCGGATGCGGCGAGCGCGGTGGCGCTGCGGCGAAGGGTCATGGCGGGCGGGGCCTCTCCTGCGGGAAGCCGGGACACGGGCCCGCTCGGGCACCGGGGCTCCGGCTCCGTATACCTCGACGGTGCCGGCCACCGGAGGCTTCCGGTGGCGCGAGCCGGTCACTTCCGTACAGGCGGTCCGGCTCACCGCCTGTACGGGCGGTTCACGGTTGCGCGGTCAGCGCCGGAATTGCACCGGCTTTCCCTGTACGGGTGTGATGACGACCTTCCCACTGTACCGGCCGCGCCCGAGCGCCCCCGGAGTGGCCGGTGGCTCCGCGGCCGCTCCGCACCGCAGCGCGGAAACGGGCGGGGGGGGGCGCGCCGCGCTGGGGGGCCCGCCGCCCCCGGCCCCCCGGGCGGGCCCCGGACGCGGGC